>NZ_JBEZBN010000066.1:0-31139 GCF_040647115.1 Streptomyces sp. NPDC044571 | reverse complement strand
CTCAAACAACCTATACCCACCCCCCCCTTTCTCCTTCTTGTACTCCCCGTGCCCAGACCCCCCCCCCCCCCGGGGGGCCCCCCCCCCCCCCCCGCCCCCCCCCTCTTCGTTCGGCCGCCACCACCGCCCGAGGCGGTCATTCGCGGCGGGCGAGGGCGACGATCCGTTCCGCGCCCGCCAGGACCGCCGCGTCGATGAAGCGGCCGTCCGGGAGGGCCACCGCGCCGGGGGTCCGGCGGGCGGCCGTGACGATCTCCTGCGCGGCGGTGACCTCCTCCGGTCCGGGCAGGTAGGCCTGCTCGATCACCGGCAGTTGGCGGGGGTGGATCGCCGCCCGGCCGAGGAACCCCAGTGCGCGGCCGCGGGCGCAGGAGACGGCCAGTGCCTCCAGGTCCCGGATGTCGGGGAACACCGACTGGGCGGGCGGACCCAGCCCCGCCGCGCGGGCAGCGACCACCACCCGCGAGCGCGGCCAGTCCAACCCCGCCTCCGCGGTGACACCCAGGTCCGCCCGCAGATCCGCCTCCCCGAGGGAGAGCCCGCGCAGGGCGGGGTGCGCGCGGGCGATCTCGTACGCGCGCTCCACCCCCAGCGCCGTTTCCAGCAGGGCCCACAGGGCCACCCCGCCGGTACGGTCGGCCACCGCGGCGATCTGCTCGGGGGCGGAGACCTTGGGCAGGCGCAGCCCCGCGAGCCCCCGCAGCCCGGTCATGGCGGTGAGGTCGGCGCCCGCCCAGGGGGAGTCGAGGGCGTTGACGCGCACGTGCACGGGGACCGGATGCGGTTCGGTGAGGAGCTCGGCGGTCGCGGCGCGGGCGTACTCCTTGCGCGAGGCCGACACCGCGTCCTCCAGGTCGACGATGACGGCGTCGGCACCCGAGTGCAGGGCCTTGGCGACCACGTGGGGGCGGTCACCCGGTACGTAGAGCCAGGTCAGGATCACAGGGCCCCCTCCATACGGAGTGCGCTGATCTCGGTCGCGGACAGGCCGAGTTCGGTGAGGACGGCCTCGGTGTCCGCGCCGTGCGGGCGACCCGCCCAGCGGATGGATCCGGGCGTTCCGGACAGGCGGAACAGGATGTTTTGCATGCGGAGCGGGCCCAGTTCGGGGTCGTCGACCTCGGTCACCGTGTCCAGGGCCGCGAACTGCGGATCGGCCATGATGTCCCGTACGTCGTAGACCAGCGCCACGGCGGCCTGCGCCTCCTCGAAGGCGGCGACCACGTCGTCGGCCTTGTGGCGGGCGATCCAGCCGCCGACCGCCTCGTCCAGCAGGTGCGCGTGGGCGGCCCGGCCGGAGCTGGTCGCGAACCAGGGCTCGGCGATCAGCTCGGGCCGGCCGACCAGGCGCAGGACCCGCTCCGCGATGGACTGGGCGGAGGTGGAGACGGCCAGCCAGCGGCCGTCGGCGCTGCGGTAGGTGTTGCGGGGGGCGTTGTTGGTGGAGCGGTTCCCGGTGCGGGGCTGGACGTAGCCGAGCTGGTCGTACCAGAGCGGGTGCGGGCCGAGCACGGTGAGGATCGGCTCGATGATCGCCAGGTCCACGACCTGGCCGCGGCCGGTGCGGTCGCGGCCGGCCAGGGCGGTCATCACGGCGTACGCGGTGGTCAGCGCGGCGATCGAGTCGGCGAGCCCGAACGGCGGCAGCGTCGGCGGCCCGTCCGGTTCCCCGGTGATCGCGGCGAAACCGCTCATCGCCTCGGCGAGCGTGCCGAAGCCGGGGCGGCGGGCGTACGGGCCCTGCTGGCCGAAGGCCGTGACGCGGGCCAGGATCAGCCGGGGGTTGGCGGTGGACAGCTCGGGCCAGCCGAGGCCCCATTTCTCCAGGGTGCCGGGGCGGAAGTTCTCGATCACCACGTCGGCGGTGGCGGCCAGCCGCAGCAGCGTGTCGCGGCCGCCGGGGGTGGACAGGTCCAGCGTGACCGTCCGCTTGTTCCGGCCGAGCAGCTTCCACCACAGGCCGATGCCGTCCTTGGCGGGGCCGTGGCCCCGGGAGGGGTCGGGCCGCCCGGGATGCTCGACCTTGACGACCTCGGCGCCGAAGTCTCCCAGCAGGGTGGCGGCGAGCGGCCCGGCGAAGAGCGTGGCGATGTCGAGCACGCGCAGCCCCTCCAGCGGGCCGCCGTCGGGCCGCCCCGCCCGCGGGGGCGGGCCGCCCGGGGGCTCGGCGCCGGCCGGGTTCACGAGGTGGCTCCGGGTACGGAGGAGCCGGGTGCGGAGGGGCCGGGCGCGGGCCCGGGGCCCGGGTCGTGCCCGGCCCGGGCAGCGGCGTCGATCTGGGCCTGGGTCGGCATGGAGTCCTGGGCGCCCGGGCGTTGGACCGAGAGGGCGGCTGCCGACGCGGCCCAGGCGAGGGCCTCGGGCACGGGGCGGCCCTCGCCGAGGGCGACGGCGAGCGCACCGACGAAGGTGTCCCCGGCGGCGGTGGTGTCCACGGCCCGGACCCGCGGCGCCGGCACGGTCAGCGGCTCCTGTCCGCGGGCGGCGTACAGGGACCCGGCTGCGCCGAGCGTGATGACGACCTCCGGGACCTCGTGCAGCAGCGCGGCGGCCGCCTGGTGCGGGTCGGTGAGGCCGGTCAGGGCGGCCGCCTCGTGCTCGTTGGGGACGAGCAGGTCGACCACCGCGAGGAGCTCGGCCGGCAGGGGCTGCGCGGGGGCCGGGGTGAGCACCGTACGGACGCCGTGGGCGCGGGCGGCGCGGGCCCCCGCGAGGACGGCGGACAGCGGGACTTCGAGCTGGAGCAGCAGCGAGTCGGCGGCCCCGATCCGGCTCTCGTCACCCGCCTCCAGGCCGGTGACGCGGGCGTTGGCGCCGGGGATGACGATGATGCTGTTGCCGCCCTCGTCGTCGACGGTGATGTGGGCGGTGCCGCTGGCGCCCTCCACGGTGCGCAGGGCCGCCGTCTCCACCCCGGCCTGTGCGAGCGCGGACCGCAGCCGTACGCCGAACTCGTCGGCCCCGACCGCCCCGATCATCACCACCTCCCCGCCGGAGCGGGCGGCGGCCACGGCCTGGTTGGCGCCCTTGCCGCCGGGGACGGTGCGGAACTCGCGGCCGGTGACGGTCTCCCCGAGGCGGGGGGCCTTGGCGACGTAGGCGACGAGGTCCATGTTCGTACTGCCGAGCACGGCGATGACCGTCATGAGCGTGCTGCCTCCTGTGCGGTGAGCTGGGCGAGGGTGTCGAAGCCGATGCCGTCGAAGCCGGGGACGGTGGTGGCGAGACGGTTCTTCAGCGGGGCGCTCCAGCGGTGCGGGACGGCGCCCGCGACGAGCGCGGCGAGGCTTCCGGCGGTGGCCCCGTTGGAGTCGGTGTCCCAACCGCCGGACACGGCGCGGCAGATGGAGTGGGTGAAGTCCCCGTCGGCGTGGGTGAGGGCGGCGGCGACGAGGGCGGTGTTGGGGATGGCGTGGACCCAGTGGTAGTGGCCGTGGCGGGCGTGCAGGTGGTCGACGACGCGGTCGAAGTCCGCGAAGCGCTCGGCGGCGGCGATGGCGTCGCGGACGGCCTCGGCGAGGCGTGAGCGGGGCGGTACGGCGGCCAGCCCGGCCGCGAGGGCGGTGTGGATGCCGGCCCGCCCGGTGGCGGCCTCGGCGATGGCGGCGGCGGTGAAGAGGGCGGCGTAGACACCGTTGCCGGTGTGGGTGAGGACGGCGTCCCGGTAGGCCTGCGCGGCGGCCGTCGCCGGATCGCCGGGGTTGGTCCAGCCGTGGACGTCGGCGCGGATGAGCGCGCCGATCCACTCGCGGAAGGGGTTGTGGTGGGTGGCGGTGGCGGGGGGTTCCAGCCCGAGGAGCAGGTTGCGGTACGCGATGCGCTCGGCGGTGAAGGTCCGGCCGGCGGGGAGCTCGTCGAGCCAGAGGCGGCCGACGTCGGCGGTGCTGAAGCCCTTGCCGTGGCGGCGCAGCAGGATCAGGTTCAGCAGGGGGTAGTTGAGGTCGTCGTCCTCGGGGGCGCCGTCGATGTTCTCGGCGAGGGAGGTGGGGGCGGAGCGGCGGTTCCACGGGTGGGCGGCCAGAAGCTCCGGGGGGACGCCGCGGGCGGTGAACCAGTCGTTCAGCGGCCAGTTGCCGGCGGCGCGGGCCAGGGCCCGGATCCCCTCCAGGGGCAGCTTCTCGACCGGCTTCCCGAGCACACACCCCACGGCCCGCCCCACCCACGCAGCCTCAAGCCGCCCCACCAGTCCGGTGTCCGGCCCTGTCGCGGACCGCGCGCCGGTCCGCCCCGGCATGCGGGGCGCCGGCCGTGCCGTGACCGCGGCCTGCGGCTTCGGTTCGTCGCGCCCCCGCGGGCTTGGCGCCAGCTCTGTTTCGGGTCGCCCCTGAGGGTGTGGCTCCGGCCCTGGCGTGACCGCAGCCTGCGGCTGTGCTTGGGGTCGCCCCTGAGGGTGTGGCTCCGGCCGTGCCGTGACCGCAGCTTGCGGCCCTGCTTCGGGTCGCCCCTGCGGGCTGCGTGGCGCCGGCCGCGCGTGGGGCCGCTCTGGCGGGCGTGGCCCCGGCCGTGCTTCGGGTCGGCCCTGCGGGCGTGGCGTCGGCTCTGCTGTGACCGCACTCTGCGGCCCCGGTTCGGCGCGCCCCCGCGGGCCCATCGCCGGCCCCGCTTCGGACCGCCCCTGCGGGCGGTGGGGGGCCGTCCCTGCACCGGGTCGCTTCTGCGGGCGTGGCGTCGGCCGTGCCGTGACCGCAGCCGGCGGCCCCGGTTCGGCGTGCCCTCGCAGGCCTGCCTCCGGCCCTGCTTGGGGGCCTGGCTCCAGCCCTGCCGTGACCGCAGCCTGCGGCCCTGCTTCGGGCTGCCCCTGCGGGCGTGGCGTCGGCCGTGCCGTGACCGCAGCTTGCGGCCCTGCTTCGGGTCGGCCCTGTGGGCGTGGGGTCGGCCTGGGGCGGTGCTGCGGCCGGGGGTGTGGGGCCGGTGGCGGCCCTTGCGGGGCTGCTGGCGAGGCTTCGCTGCCCGCGGCGGCGCCTGGTCCCGGGCGGGCAGACGGGGGCGCGTCAGCGAAGCGGACCACTGGGGCCGGGGGTGGCGGCGCGGCGTCGTCCAGCGCCGGACGGGCCCGGCCCTGGGCCTGGCCTGGGGAGGGGTGCCCCGGCCCGCCCGTGTCCGGAACCGGGGGCGAGCCCCCGGCCGGACCGGTCCCCGGGGCAGCGCGGTCCGCCTCGGTGGGGGTCGGGCCCGGGGCGTGGGTGGCGGCGATGGCGGGCCAGGCGGTGGGCTCGTAGCGGGACCAGGGGACCGGGAGCTGGGCGAGCTGCGTCAGGAGGCGGGTGGCCAGGGAGCGGAGCTCGGGTGGGGCCGGGGCGGGGGAGGCCCCGGCCCGGGCCGGGGCCAGGTGCCCGCCCGCCGCCTGCCAGACGCGGAGCAGCGGCTCCGCGTCCCGCCCGTCCTCGGCGGCCTGCCGCAGCTCGTGCCCGACCAGGTCCTCCGGCTGGACCCAGGTGAGCCGTACGCCCGCCCGGTCGCGCAGCACCCCCGCATCCGCCACCGCGTCGGCGTCGGCCGGCGCCGGAGCGGGAGCTGGAGCGGCCAGGGCAGCCGGGCTCGGAGCGCCGGCGCCCGGGGGTCCAGTGCCGGCCGGTACCGGTCCCGGTGCTGGAGCAGGAGCAGTGGCAGCCGAGTCGCTGGTGGCAGCGCCGCAAGCCGGTGCCGGAGCGGGGGCGGTCGGGGTCGTGGGGCCGCCTGGGGCGTGAGTGGCGTGGGCCGGACCGGCGGCCGCGAGAGCCGCGTCGGCGGCCTCCGGTGCCGGTGTCGGGGAGCCCGGGGCGGGGCGCGGCATCAGCCGGCGGTCAGGGTCGCGATGGCCGATTCGTGGGCGCGGCGGCGGTCGCGGTCCCGGGTGAAGACCTCCCGGGCCACCGCGGCCAGCGCCGCCGCCGGCGCGTGCAGGTCGAGGCGGCTGGCCTCGGCCACCTGCTTCGCCCAGGCGGCGGGGACCGCCGAGACGCCCGACAGGGCTCCCGCGACGGCCCCCGCCATGGTGGCGATGGAGTCGCAGTCGCGCCCGTAGTTGACGGCTCCGAGGACCGCGCCCTCGTACGCTCCGTCGGCGACGACCAGCATCCCGAGCGCGATCGGCAGCTCCTCGATGGAGTGCAGCCGCGACGGCCGCCGGGCCCCCAGCGACGGCTTGCGGTAGTCCGGGCCGACCGAGTCGTACGGCGCCACCGCCGCCCGCAGCGGAGCCAGCGCCGACTCGAAGTCGCGGTGGCGGCACGCCACTTCGCAGACGGCCTCGATCGCCGCCCGCGTGCCGTCCTTCGCCAGCGCGAGCGCGGTGTCGACCACCGACGAGACCGTCGCCCCGGGCAGGCACGCCGCCGCGACCGCCGCCGCGAACACCCCGGCCGCCTCCCGCCCGTACGAGGACTGGTGCGCACCGGCGATGTCCACCGCCTCCGCGTAAGCCGCCTCCGGGTGCCCGGCGTTGACGATTCCGACCGGTGCCATGTACATCGCCGCACCGCAGTTGACGATGTTGCCGCCGCCTGCCTCGCGCGGGTCCGCGTGCGCGTAGTGCAGCCGGGTGACCATCCACTTCTCGGCGAGGAAGATCCGCTGGAGCGGCAGCGCCTCGGCCTCCAGTTCCGGGATCCACCGGGGGTTGGTCATCAGGTCGGGAACCAGGTGCTCGGCGATCGCGTATGCGTCCAGGTGGTCCCGTACGGCCTCGTAGACCCTCACCAGTGCGTGCGTCATGAGGGTGTCGTCGGTGACGTGCCCGTCGCCCTTGTGGTACGGGGCGATGGGCCGGGCCGTACGCCAGTCCTCGTACCAGGGGCCGACGATGCCGTGCACGCGGCCGCCGTGCCGTTCCACGATCTGGTCCGGGGACCAGCCCTCCACCGGGCCGCCGAGCGCATCGCCGACGGCCGCGCCGACGAGGCAGCCGGCCGACCGGTCTTCGAGAGTGAGCGTCATGTCCGAATCATCCCTTGAAGGAGGTGAGTTCCGTACGAGCGAGCAGCGCGGCGAGTTCGACGAGGTCGGTGCCGGCGAGGCGGGGGAGGGCGCAGCCGGAGAGCCTGCGGCAGGCCTCGCGCCAGGCGGCGGGCAGGGAGTCGCCTCCGCCGAGGGCGCCGGTGAGCGCGCCGGCGAGGGCGGGGGCGGAGTCCGCGACCCGCGACAGGCAGGCGGCGGCCGGGACGGCCTCGACGACCCGGCCGCGGGCGGCGGTGGCGAGTGCGAGGGCGACGGGGACGGTCTCGGCCGCGGCGATGCCGTAGCTGTAGACGTGGTCCACGATCTCGTGTTCGAGGGTGGGGACGATGGCGAACGCGCCGTCGCCGTCGGTGTGGGCGCGGGCGAGCCCGACGGCGTGGCGGGCGTTGCGGCCGATCTCGGTGGCCTCGGGGAGCTGGCCGAGGGCTGCGTCGACGGCGGTGTCGGTGTCGGCGCCGGCGAGGGCGACCGCGATGGCGGCGGCCATGGCGCGGGCGCCGTGGACGCCGTCGCCGTCCTGGGTGTAGCGGGCGTCGAACTCGGCGAGGGCCGCCGCGGCGGCCGGGTCCCCGGGGTGCACGACGGCGAGGACGCAGGCGCGTACGCAGGCGGCGTCGTCGAAGTAGTGCGGGTTGTCGTGGCCGGTGGCGGGCGGGCGCAGACCGGCGGCGAGGTTGCCGAGGCCGGCCCGTACGGAGATCCGGGCGCGCAGGGGGAGGACGGCGGACTCGACCTCGGGGGCGCGTTCGGCCGCGGCGGCGACCTCGCTGGCCAGAGCGTTCCAGGCGAGGTCGATGGCGGCCCGCATACGGCGGGACCGGGACAGGTCGCTGAGCAGGACCCCGGCGGCGGTCAGGACGGACTCGGCGGCGAAGGCGGCCCATTCGGCGTCGTCGGAGGGGCCGAGGCGCAGGGGCTCGGGGGGCTGGTTGAGGGCGATGGGGACGGGGAGGGTGGTGGTGGCGTTCTGCTCGGCGAAGGTGTCGAGCTCGCGGGTGAGCCGGCGGGTCCAGTCGGGCATCCGGGCGGCCCGGTGTCGGGCGGCGGGCCACCCGGCGGCGTCGCCTGCGGCGAGCCCGAGGAGCAGTCCCTCGATCCGCCGGGCCCCTGCGGGGGGCGCTGCGGCGGTACGGACCCGCGCCGGGAGTCCCCGGCCGCCGGACACCGCGTCGCCGCCGCCCCTCGCGGGCCCGGGCACCTGCTCGATGGCCGGCCCGCCCCCGGCACGGTCTCCCGCGGCATCCCCGCCGCTGGCACCGCCTTTCGCAGGCCCGGGCACCTGCTCCGGAGCCGACCCAGCGCGGCCGCCGGCGGCACGGCCCTCGGCGGTGGGAGCCGCGGTGAGTGCCGCCGGGCGGGGCTCCGCCGGCCCTCCACCGGGGGCTGGCTCGGCCAAGACCCCAGCCGTGGCAGGCTCCGCCGGGCCTGTCCCCGGGCCGAACTCCGTCAGGTCCGCAGCCCAGGCGGGCTTCAGCGGGCCGCCCGGCGGGGCGTGCTCCGCCAACCCCCCACCCGGGCCAGGCTCCGCCGGCCCTCCACCGGGGGCCACGGTCAAGACCCCACCGGAGGCAGGTTCCGCCAGCCCTCCCGCCGGGCCGGGCTCCGCCGCGCGCCCGCCCGGGCCGGGCTCCGCCGGCTTGTCGGGCGGGGGCGGGGGCGGGGTTGGGGTCGCCGTCATCGGGGGGGCTCGGATTCCGGGGTGAGGAGGTCCGCGATGTCCAGGACGTGGTAGCCGCGCATCGAGGGGAGGCAGCTGCCCCGTACCGGTCCGATCGCCGAGGACCAGGCAGCGGGGATCGCGGCGGCGCCCGAGAGGGCTCCGGCCAGGGAGCCCGCCACCGCCGCCGTGGTGTCGGCGTCGCGGCCCATGTTGACCGCCGCCAGGACCGACCCGGCGAAGTCCCCGCCGGCCGCCGCGAACGCCCCGAACGCCAGGCCCACCGCCTCCGGCGCCAGGTCCGTCCACGGGTAACCGCCGATCACCACCGCGGAGCGCACCGCCCGTTCGCCGCGCGGGGCGGCCGTGACGGCCCGGCGCAGGGAGCGGGCCGTCCAGGAGTCCGAGGGGATGACCGACAGGGCCGCCGACACGACGGAGGCCGGCGACCCGCCGGCCATCGCCGCCGCGACTCCCGCGGCCACCGCCTGGCCGCCGTAGATGCCCTCCCCGTCGTGGCTCACGGTGCCGTCGATCGCGACCAGCCGCGCCGCCTCCGCGGGGCGGCCCGCCGCGAACACCCCGAACGGAGCCGCCCGCATCGCCAGTCCGTCCGACCACGCGTGCCGGTGCTGCGCCGAGATGGGGGCCGCGAGGCCCCGGCGGAGGTTCTCCAGCGTGCCGCGCTCGCTGAAGCCGGCCCCGCGGAACGGGCCCTCGTCGAGGTCGGCGATCCAGTGGTGCCAGGCCCGTTCCACATGGGACACGGTGAGCGCCGACCCGTGGCGGGCCAGCAGCAGCCCCGAGAAGATCGCGTACTCGGTGTCGTCCGTGCCGGCCGGGTCCTGCGAGACGAAGCCCTCGATGCGGCCCCATTTCGCCCGGATCTCCGACGGCTTCATGTTCTCGGCCGGGGCGCCCAGCGCGTCGCCCACCGCGAGCCCGAGAAGAGCGCCCCGGGCCCGTTCGAGGAGGACCTGCGGATTGCATGCGATCAGCTCCATGGCGGCGGCGCCTCTCCACTTGATGGCCTCATCGTGAGCCCTTGGGGGATTTGTGCCACGGCAGGTGGTTTGTCGGTCGCCGCAAAACACCCCGCCCGCACCCCCGTCACCCGGTCGCCGACCCCCAAATCCCCAGGTAAGTACGGCCTTCCTTGCTGGCGGGCAAGAAAAATCGTGCGTAGTTTCGAGGTGGCAGGGGGAGCAGGGCGCCTCGCAGCGCCCGTCCGTACAAAAGGGGAGATACGCCGCATGTCCATCATCGACATCGAAGCACCGCTGCACACCGCACACCGCGACAACCACACCCACCGCGACGTCAACGGTGGATGGCTGCGGCCGGCCGTCTTCGGTGCCATGGACGGGCTCGTCTCCAACCTCGCCCTGATGACCGGCGTGGCCGGCGGTGCCGTCGCCCCGCAGACCATCGTGATCACCGGCCTCGCGGGCCTGGCGGCCGGCGCCTTCTCGATGGCGGCCGGCGAGTACACCTCGGTCGCCTCGCAGCGCGAGCTGGTCCTCGCCGAACTCGACATAGAGCGCCAGCAGCTGCGCAAGCACCCGGTGGACGAGATGGAGGAGCTCGCCGAGCTCTACGTCTCCCGCGGCGTCGAGCCCGCGCTGGCCCGCGAGGTGGCGATGCAGCTGTCCCGCGACCCCGAGCAGGCGCTGGAGATCCACGCCCGCGAGGAGCTCGGCATCGACCCCGACGACCTGCCGTCGCCGATGGTGGCCGCCGTCTCCTCCTTCGGCTCCTTCGCGCTGGGTGCGCTGATCCCCGTACTGCCGTACCTGCTCGGTGCCACGTCCCTGTGGCCCGCGGTGCTGCTCGCCCTGCTCGGCCTCTTCGCCTGCGGCGCGGTCGTCTCCCGGGTCACCGCCCGGTCCTGGTGGTACAGCGGCCTGCGCCAGCTGCTGCTGGGCGGTGCGGCCGCCGGTGTGACGTACGTCCTGGGAACCTGGATCGGCGGAGCCATAGGCTGACCGGGCCCGGATGAGGCACTATGCAGTGGGCTACATAAGTAATCCATTACCCTGCGGTTTCAGGCCCGTGTCCGCCGGGCATCAGACGAGGGCGCTGCGGGGCAACGATGCCTCCACGCCACGTCGGGACCTTCGCCCCGTGATGTGCTTCTGCATCTCTGCTGCATCCCTGAACCCGCTGTGAAGGTCCCTCTTCTCTGCTCGCTCCGCTTCTCTCCGCTGCGGGCAGTGTCCGCATGGTGAAACGGCATATCCGCTTCTCGGGATTGCAGTCATCATGTAACCTGCACGAAATTTCGCAGAGGGCCAACGTCGTCCCTCGGCTATGCAAATGCCACGACGACGACGGGAGAGCCGATGCGTTCCGCATCCACGCACTCCGCGACCGGCCCGAGCACCACCGCCTGGTCGCCAATGGACGGTCGCCCCGCCCAGCAGGGCATGTACGACCCGCGCAACGAGCACGACGCCTGCGGCGTCGGTTTTGTGGCCAACCTCAGCGGCGAGGCCAGCCACACGCTGGTCGAGCAGGCGCTGACCGTACTGCGGAACCTTGAGCACCGCGGCGCCACCGGATCCGAGCCGGACTCGGGCGACGGCGCCGGAATCCTCTCCCAGGTCCCGGACGCCTTCCTGCGCGAGGTGGCCGGATTCGAACTCCCCGAGGCCGGCGCCTACGCCGTCGGCATCGCCTTCCTCCCCGCCGACGGCACCGCACAGGCCGTCGCCGTGGAGCAGATCGAGGCCATCGCCGCCGAGGAGAACCTCACGGTCCTGGGCTGGCGCGAGGTCCCGGTCACCCCGGACCTGCTCGGCAACGGCGCCCGCGCCACCATGCCGGCCTTCTCCCAGCTGTTCGTGAGCAACGGCAGCACCGGCATCGAGCTCGACCGCAAGGCCTTCGTGCTGCGCAAGCGCGCCGAGCGCGAGGCCGGGGTCTACTTCCCGTCGCTCTCCGCCCGCACCATCGTCTACAAGGGCATGCTGACCACCGGCCAGCTGGAGCCCTTCTTCCCGGACCTCTCCGACCGCCGCTTCGCCTCGACGCTGGCCCTGGTCCACTCGCGGTTCTCCACGAACACCTTCCCGTCCTGGCCGCTGGCCCACCCGTACCGCTTCGTCGCGCACAACGGCGAGATCAACACGGTCAAGGGCAACCGGAACTGGATGAAGGCCCGCGAGTCCCAGCTGGCCTCCGAGGCCTTCGGCGAGGGCGCGCTCGACCGGATCTTCCCGATCTGCACCCCCGACGCCTCCGACTCGGCCTCCTTCGACGAGGTCCTGGAGCTGCTCCACCTCGGCGGCCGCTCGCTGCCGCACAGCGTGCTGATGATGATCCCGGAGGCGTGGGAGAACCACACCTCCATGGACCCGGCGCGCCGCGCGTTCTACCAGTACCACTCCACGCTGATGGAGCCCTGGGACGGCCCGGCCTGCGTCACCTTCACCGACGGCACCCAGGTCGGCGCGGTCCTCGACCGCAACGGTCTGCGCCCCGGCCGGTACTGGGTCACCGACGACGGCCTCGTCGTCCTCGGCTCCGAGGTCGGCGTGCTCGACATCGACCCGGCCAAGGTCGTCCGCAAGGGCCGCCTCCAGCCGGGCAAGATGTTCCTCGTCGACACCGCCCAGAAGCGGATCATCGAGGACGACGAGATCAAGGCCGGGCTGGCCGCCGCTGCGCCGTACGCCGAGTGGCTCGAAAGCGGCGAGATCGAGCTGACGGACCTGCCCGAGCGCGAGCACATCGTGCACACCCACGCCTCGGTCACCCGCCGCCAGCAGACCTTCGGCTACACCGAGGAAGAGCTGCGCGTCATCCTCGCGCCGATGGCCCGCACCGGCGGCGAGCCGCTCGGCTCCATGGGCACGGACTCCCCGATCGCGGCCCTCTCCGAGCGCCCCCGGCTGCTGTTCGACTACTTCACGCAGCTGTTCGCGCAGGTCACCAACCCGCCGCTGGACGCCATCCGCGAGGAGCTCGTCACCTCGCTGCTGTCCTCGCTGGGCCCGCAGGGCAACCTGCTGGAGCCGACCGCCGCGTCCTGCCGCAGCGTCACCCTGCCGTTCCCGGTGATCGACAACGACGAGCTGGCCAAGCTCATCCACATCAACCACGACGGCGACATGCCGGGCATGAAGGCCGCCACCCTGTCGGGCCTGTACCGGGTCTCCGGCGGCGGTGAGGCCCTCGCCGCCCGTATCGAGGAGATCCGCGCCGAGGCTGACGCGGCCATCGCGAACGGCGCCCGCCTGATCGTCCTCTCCGACCGCCACTCGGACGCCGAGCACGCGCCGATCCCGTCGCTGCTGCTCACCTCCGCCGTGCACCACCACCTCATCGCCACCAAGCAGCGCACCCAGGTGGGCCTGCTCGTCGAGGCCGGCGACGTCCGCGAGGTGCACCACGTCGCGCTGCTCATCGGCTACGGCGCCGCCGCCGTGAACCCCTACCTGGCCATGGAGTCCGTCGAGGACCTCCTGCGCGCCGGTACCTTCCTGTCCGGCCTGGAGCCGGAGCAGGCCATCAAGAACCTGATCTACGCCCTCGGCAAGGGCGTCCTGAAGGTCATGTCCAAGATGGGCATCTCGACCGTCGCCTCCTACCGCGGCGCCCAGGTCTTCGAGGCCGTCGGCCTGAACGACGAGTTCGTCGGCACGTACTTCCAGGGCACCGCCACCAAGATCGGCGGCGCCGGCCTGGACGTCATCGCCCAGGAGGTGGCCGCCCGCCACGCCAAGGCGTACCCGGCCTCCGGCATCGCGGCCACGCACCGAGCGCTGGACATCGGCGGCGAGTACCAGTGGCGCCGTGAGGGCGAGCCGCACCTGTTCGACCCGGAGACGGTCTTCCGCCTCCAGCACGCCACCCGCAACCGCCGGTACGACATCTTCAAGAAGTACACGGACCGGGTGAACGAGCAGTCCGAGCGCCTGATGACGCTCCGCGGCCTGTTCGGCTTCAAGAGTGACCGTCCGGCCATCTCCGTGGACGAGGTCGAGCCGGTCTCCGAGATCGTCAAGCGCTTCTCCACCGGCGCCATGTCGTACGGCTCCATCTCCAAGGAGGCGCACGAGACCCTCGCCATCGCCATGAACCAGCTGGGCGGCAAGTCCAACACCGGTGAGGGCGGCGAGGACCCGGACCGCCTGTACGACCCGGCGCGCCGCTCGTCGATCAAGCAGGTCGCCTCCGGCCGCTTCGGCGTCACCAGCGAGTACCTCGTCAACGCGGACGACATCCAGATCAAGATGGCGCAGGGCGCCAAGCCTGGTGAGGGCGGCCAGCTGCCCGGCCACAAGGTCTACCCGTGGGTCGCCAAGACCCGGCACTCCACCCCGGGTGTCGGCCTGATCTCCCCGCCGCCGCACCACGACATCTACTCCATCGAGGACCTGGCTCAGCTGATCCACGACCTCAAGAACGCCAACCCGGCCGCCCGCATCCACGTGAAGCTGGTGTCCGAGGTCGGTGTCGGCACCGTCGCCGCCGGTGTCTCCAAGGCCCACGCGGACGTCGTGCTCATCTCCGGCCACGACGGCGGTACGGGCGCCTCCCCGCTCACCTCGCTCAAGCACGCGGGCGGCCCCTGGGAGCTCGGCCTCGCCGAGACCCAGCAGACCCTCCTGCTCAACGGGCTGCGCGACCGCATCGTGGTCCAGACGGACGGCCAGCTCAAGACCGGCCGCGACGTCGTCATCGCCGCGCTGCTCGGCGCCGAGGAGTTCGGTTTCGCCACCGCGCCGCTCGTCGTCTCCGGTTGCATCATGATGCGCGTCTGCCACCTGGACACCTGCCCGGTGGGCGTCGCCACCCAGAACCCGGTGCTGCGCGAGCGCTTCTCCGGCAAGCCCGAGTTCGTCGTCAACTTCTTCGAGTTCATCGCGGAGGAGGTGCGCGAGCTCCTCGCCGAGCTCGGCTTCCGCAGCATCGAGGAGGCCGTCGGCCACGCCGAACTCCTCGACACCACCCAGGCCGTCACCCACTGGAAGGCGCAGGGCCTCGACCTGGAGCCCCTCTTCCACGTGCCGGCGCTGCCCGAGGGCGCGGTCCGCCATGCCCTGATCGAGCAGGACCACGGTCTGCAGAAGGCCCTCGACAACGAGCTGATCGAGCTCGCGGCCGAGGCCCTGAACGCGCCGAGCGCCGAGGCCGCCCAGCCGGTCCGCGCTCAGGTCCCGATCCGCAACATCAACCGGACCGTCGGCACCATGCTCGGCTACGAGGTCACCAAGCGGTTCGGCGGTGCGGGCCTGCCCGACAACACGATCGACCTGACCTTCACCGGTTCGGCCGGCCAGTCCTTCGGCGCCTTCCTGCCGAAGGGCATCACCCTCCGCCTGGAGGGCGACGCCAACGACTACGTCGGCAAGGGTCTGTCGGGCGGCCGGATCGTGGTCCGCCCCGACCGCGGCGCCGACCACCTCGCCGAGTACTCGACCATCGCCGGCAACACCATCGGCTACGGCGCCACCGGCGGCGAGATGTTCCTGCGCGGCCGCACCGGCGAGCGCTTCTGCGTCCGCAACTCCGGCGCACTGGTCGTCTCGGAGGGCGTGGGCGACCACGGCTGCGAGTACATGACCGGCGGCACCGCCGTCGTCCTCGGCGAGACGGGCCGCAACTTCGCGGCCGGCATGTCGGGCGGCATCGCGTACGTCGTCGACCTCGACCTGAACAACGTCAACGCCGGCAACGCGGGCGCCGTCGAGGCCCTGTCCGACGCCGACAAGCAGTGGCTGCACGATGTGGTGCGCCGCCACGAGGAGGAGACCGGCTCGACCGTGGCCGCGAAGCTCCTGGCTGACTGGTCCGTCTCGGCGGACCGCTTCAGCAAGATCATCCCGACCACGTACAAGGCAGTGCTCGCCGCCAAGGACGCCGCTGAGCTGGCCGGACTCTCGGAGTCCGAGACCACGGAGAAGATGATGGAGGCGGCGACCCATGGCTGACCCGAAGGGCTTCCTCACCACCCCGCGGGAGACCGCCTGTACCCGTCCGGTGGCCGAGCGGCTGAAGGACTGGAACGAGGTCTACGTCCCCGGCTCCCTGCTCCCGATCATCAGCAAGCAGGCCGGCCGCTGCATGGACTGCGGCATCCCGTTCTGCCACAACGGCTGCCCGCTCGGGAACCTGATCCCGGAGTGGAACGACTTCGCGTACCGCGAGGACTGGTCGGCCGCGTCCGAGCGCCTCCACGCGACGAACAACTTCCCGGAGTTCACCGGCCGCCTCTGCCCGGCGCCGTGCGAATCGGCGTGCGTGCTCGGCATCAACCAGCCCGCCGTCACGATCAAGAACGTCGAAGTCTCGATCATCGACACGGCCTGGGACAACGGCGACGTCACCCCGCAGGCCCCGGAGCGGCTGTCCGGCAAGACGGTCGCCGTGATCGGCTCCGGACCCTCGGGCCTGGCCGCGGCCCAGCAGCTGACCCGGGCCGGGCACACGGTGGTGGTGTACGAGCGCGCCGACCGCGTCGGCGGTCTGCTGCGCTACGGCATCCCCGAGTTCAAGATGGAGAAGGTGCACATCAACCGCCGCATCGAGCAGATGCGCGCGGAGGGAACGAAGTTCCGCACCGGCATCGAGATCGGCCGCGACCTGACCGCGACGGACCTGCGCAAGCGGTTCGACGCGGTGGTCATCGCGGCGGGCGCCACGGTCTCCCGCGACCTGCCGGTCCCGGGCCGCGACCTCAAGGGCATCCACTTCGCCATGGAGTACCTGCCCCTGGCCAACAAGGTGCAGGAGGGCGACTTCGTCGCCCCGCCGATCACCGCCGAGGGCAAGCACGTGGTCGTCATCGGCGGCGGCGACACCGGCGCGGACTGCGTCGGCACCGCCCACCGCCAGGGCGCCCTGTCGGTGACGCAGCTGGAGATCATGCCGAGGCCGTCCGAGGACCGCCCTTCGGGCCAGCCCTGGCCGACGTTCCCCATGCTGTACAAGGTCACCTCCGCGCACGAGGAGGGCGGCGAGCGGGTCTATTCCGTCTCCACCACCCACTTCGAGGGCGACGAGGACGGCAACGTCCAGGCCCTGCACCTGGTCGAGGTCGAGTTCGTCGACGGCAAGCTGGTCCAGAAGGAGGGCACGGAGCGCACCATCCCGGCCCAGCTGGTCACCCTCGCCATGGGCTTCACCGGCACCGACCAGTCCAACGGCCTGGTCGACCAGTTCGGCCTGGAGCTCGACGCCCGCGGCAACATCGAGCGTGACGCCTCGTACGCCACCAACGTGGACGGCGTGTTCGTCGCGGGCGACGCGGGCCGCGGTCAGTCCCTGATCGTCTGGGCCATCGCCGAGGGCCGCTCCGCGGCCCGCGGCGTGGACCGCTACCTGACCGGCAGCAGCACCCTCCCGTACCCGGTCAAGCCGACGGACCGCGCCCTGACGGTCTGATCCTTCCGACGCCGGACTCTTGCACCGCTCGGCCGCAGGCGGCCTCCCGGGCTTCGGCCCGGCTGCGCCGGCCTCCGGCCGTCGGGTGGATGGCTGGGCTCGCGTCACCCCCGGTTATCGCCGGGACCCCTCATACGGACCGCACAACGGTGTGCGGACCCCCGACACAGCGCCCGTCATGTCCCCGACCAGGGATGACGGGCGCTGTGGCGTTGAGTAGTCGTATCAATGCGTTCCGTTGATCCTTCGGTGCGGTGGCGATTACGATTTTCGCGGAGCAAGGGCACTGCGGAAGCGGGGAGTTGGCTCATGGCCAAGCCGAACGATGAGGGTGGGGCGGAGACGCCGGATGAGTTCGCCCGCGAGGAACTGCGGGGAAGGCGCGAGGCGGCGGGATTGACCCAGGAGGGGCTGGGCGAGCGGATCTTCGCCACGGGGGCGTACGTCGGGATGATGGAGAGCGGGCGGCGTCGACTGCGCCCTGAGATCGCAAAGCTCATCGACAGGGAGCTGAACACGGGGGACTACTTCTTCCGCCTGGCCAGGGCGTTCAAGTCCAAGCACAGCGAGTACTTCGCAGCCGCAGCCGAGTTGGAAGGCCTGGCGACGGCCACCTACGAGTACGCCTGCACGCTGGTTCCGGGGCTGCTTCAGACGGGGGACTATGCCCGGGCCGTGATCCGGGCCGCCAGCCCGACCGCGCTTGCCGAGCGTGTTGAAGCCCTGGTCGCCGCACGCATCGAACGCGCACGGCTCCTCGTCGATCCGGAGACCCCCGAGATGTGGGTAGTCCTGCACGAGTCGGTGCTGCGGACAGCGGTCGGCGGACCTGCTGTCATGGCGGCTCAGCTGCGGCACATCGCTTCGTACGTCCGTGCCCACCGGATCACCGTGCAGGTCGTGCCGTTCGCAGCCGGGGCCCATGGGGCAGTGGGCTCGATGGTGCGCATCATGCAGTTCGCGGATGCGCCCGACGTGGCGTACACGGAGGGCCCCTACGCGGGGCAGCTGCTCGACTATCCGGCTCTGGTTCAGCGCTACTGGAGGTCATACGATCTTGCCAGGGCCGCTGCGCTGTCACCGGAGGTGTCCCTGACCTTGATCGAGTCGGTGGCGGAGGAGTACGCGACATGCGCGCAGACGTGAACGGCCTCTCCTGGCGAAAGTCCTCGTACAGCAATGGGGATGGCGGCGACTGCGTCGAAGTGTCCGATGACGTCCCGGGCATCATCCCCGTCCGGGACAGCAAGCTCGCGGGCGTCGGCCCGGTCTTGGTGTTCCCAGCCGCCGCGTGGACCTCGTTCATGCACGCTGTGAAGAGCCGAGACTGATCTCGTACCGCAACTGCTGCCGTCCGGCGGGCATGACCATCACGTCCGCCTGGATGGGGCGGTCCACGCCGTCATAGGTGATGCGGGCAAGTTGAAGTACTGGTTCACGGGACGCCAGGCCCAGCTGCTCTTGCTCCTCGCAGCTGGGCATCCGCGCTGTCACGGCCTCGACGACCCTTACGCCGACGTGCCCCAGCTCCGCTAGCAGCGTCACGGCGCCGCCGCGAATCTTGGCCGTCCCGGCCAATGGCGTACCTGTGGCGATGTCGGCGGGGTAGTAGGTGTCGGTCAACTCAATTGGTTCATCATCGAGTTCGATGATCCTGCGACGGACCACGACCCGCGCTCCAACCTCCAGGCCGAGCATGTCGGCGACCTCGGGGAGAACGACGACCTCCCCGGCGTGGAGGATGCGCTGCCCGCCCCGGCGGCCTGCGGAGTCGGCTTCGCCGGTCCAAGCGTCCGCGCTCCCTGCGGCGCGCGGGGTCAGGTACGGCATCGACGTACTGGTCCACTCGGCGCCGCTCACGCTGCCTCCTACGCATCCGCGACGAGTGCGTGGGCAAGTCGGCCCGCGCAGGCTTCAAGGTGGCGCTCATCTGAGTCCGCGCCCCGACACAGCGCCCGTCACGTCCCCGACCAGGGATGACGGGCGCTGCGGCGTGCAGGGACGGTTATTCCGGCTGGATGACCGCGGTGCCCCAGCGTATGGACGGGGACGAGGTCGTCACGGCGGCTCCGAAGCCGCCGTGCAGGCCGGTGCCGAGGGGGACGGTGACGGTGGCCGGGGTGCCGGTCGGGCAGGTCAGGCTGAAGGGGGCGCGGGCCTCGGGCTCCTCGTCGAGGCGGAAGGTCACCTCGATGCTGCCGCCGCCCTCGCAGGCGACGGTGATCAGGGTGTCCAGGTGGGCGTTCAGGCCGCCCGAGACGAAGCCGCCCGAACCCGTCCACTCGGGTATCCACAGCACCCCGTCCGGCCCCGGGTATCCGACCAGTTCACCCTCCGCGGCGGCCTGGGCCGGCCCCGCGGTCAGCGTCAGTACCGAGACCATCGCCGCAGCCGCAACGAGGGCCCTGCCGGCGGTGTACGCGTGTTTCATGTTTCCCCCACGGTCGTCCTGCTCGGTGTCGGTGCCGGTCGCACGCGACGACCACCACGCTAACCACCGCCACTGACAACGCCGCTGACCACCCGTGGGCTCCGTTCGCTCGTGCGGGTGATGCGCGGCGCCACCAGGGGCGCAGGGGACGCGGCGCCGTCCGATCGGGGGTCCCGGGGTCTGGTAACAGTGCCGCATGCCCTCCCGAATGATGTCGGCCTGTGTGCTCGGCGCCGCCCTGCTCGCGCCCGCCGCCGTCCCCGCCGACGCCGACGGGACCACCGTCGACTACCACGGGCTGAGCCTCAGCCTCCCCGGCCACTGGCGGGTCGTCGACCTCGACCGCAATCCCGACGCCTGTCTGCGCCTCGACCTGCCCACGCTGTACCTCGGGCACGCCGGCGCCCAGCGGGAATGCACCGGCCGGGCCGTGCGGACCCGCGCCGACACCCTGCACCTGGAGCCGCTCGAAGGGGCCCCGCCGCGCGCCGACATCCCGACCGTCGAGGTCGGTGCGGCGGCGGCGCTGCCCGAGGCCCGCGGCGAAAGCAACGAGGTCCGCTACGCCCTGCGCCGCCCCGGGGTGATGGCCACGCTGTCGTACGGCACCACCCCCGACGGCGTACGGGAGGTACTGGCGCGGGCCACCGCCCGGGCCGCAGCGCACGGCGCCGTCGGCGTTCCCGCCGGAGCCGTGGCGCGGCCCCGCCCCCGTACCGGGCAGGAGCCCTTCACCGGCTACGGCTTCGACGCCTGCACCGCCCCCACCCAGAGCGCCATGGACACCTGGCGGGCCGCCTCCCCCTTCGGCGCGATCGGCATCTACATCGGCGGCCGGGCCCGCGCCTGCGCCCAGCCGCAGCTCACCGCCGCCTGGATCGGGCGGCAGGCCGAGGCGGGGTGGCACCTGATGCCGCTCTGGGTCGGCCCGCAGCCCTGGCACAGCTCCACCACCGGCCTGTCCACCGACCCGTCCGAGGCCAACGACCAGGGCCGGGAGGCCGCCGACGGCGCAGTCGAGGCGGCCCGGGGCCTCGGCCTGGCCGAAGGCACCGTGCTCTACAACGACCTGGAGCACTACACGGACCGGCAGACCTGGGACCCGCCGGTCGTCGCCTACCTCACCGCCTGGACGGTCCGGCTGCACGAGCTCGGCTACCGCGCGGGCGCCTACACCTCCGCGAGCTCCGGCACCAAGGCGCTCAGCGCCCACCACGACCAGGCGCCCGAGGCCATGCCGGACGTCCTCTGGGTGGCCTCCTGGAACGGCCGGGCCGCGGTCGCCGACGCGGACATGGGCCTGCCCGAGGGCACCCCGCAGTGGGCCGGCCGGCGCCGCGCCCACCAGTACCGCGGTGACCGCGACGCCACGTACGGCGAGGTCACGATCACCATCGACCGCAGCTGGGTCGACATCGACCCCGCGCCCGGCCCGCCCGGCCCGCCCGGCCTGCCCGGCGTGCTCCGCGCGCTCAGCTAACGGGTTCCTCCCGCGGCGGCTCGTCGTCGTTGCCGCGCCGGATGGTGCGCAGCCCGTGCTCCGGGGTCCAGGTGCGCACCACCAGCTCGTCACCGTCGATGCCGATGTGGACGACCTCGGTCAGGTCGGCGTGGAAGAGGTGGAAGGGGTGCGGGGTGTCCGTCTCCTCCGCGTACCGGTGCAGCTCGGGCGGGTCCAGCAGCTCGATCGCCCGCCCGGAGATCCGCACGTCCCCGTCGGGCATCTCCTCGCCCGCGCCGGGGTTGGTGTGCAGCGCGAAACGCGGGTCGCGCTGCAGGTCCCTGGCCTTCAGGGAGCCCGGCATCATGCCGAGCCACAGTTCACCGCCGCGGATGTCGACGTTCAGCCCGGCCAGCCGCGGGGAGCCGTCCTTGCGCAGGGTGGCCAGGACATGGTGCGGGTACTGCGCGAAGCGGGCCCGGACCGCCGCCGCGAATTCCGGTTCCTGTCGTTCGAATGCTGCCCAGTTGTTCGTGGTCATGCGTCCATCAAAGCGCCTGCCTGCGGCCGTCGCCGCTCAGACGCGCACGATGCCGGCCTCGCGGGCCGCCGCCAGCCAGGACGGGAACTCCGAGACGAGCCGGTCGAACAGCACCCCGTCCGGCACCGCCCGCGGGTCGGGCCCGGCATGGAAGTACCCGGCGTTGTCCACCGCACGGCTCTGCGGGACGGGCAGCTCGTCCAGCCGGCGCAGGAAGTCGAACTGCGTGCTGCGCGTGTTCCCGAAGCCGACGAACTGCCAGAAGAGCGGCAGCCGGGCCGCCTTGCACAGGTAGCGCTCCGCCGCGAGCCGGTTCACCGGACCGCCGTCCGTCTGGAAGACGACCAGGGCGGGTTTGCCCGACCCGGAATCGAGATGGTGGTCGATCACCGCGTCCATCGCCGCGTGGTACGCCGTCTTGCCCATGTGGCCGAGCCGGGAGGCGATCTCCGCGACCCGCCCGGCGTGCCCGGCGAGGGGTATCTCCTCGACGGCGTCGATGTCGGTGGAGAAGAAGACCACCGGCACCCGGCCGTCGCCGTCCAGGTGCGCGGACAGGCCCAGCACGCGGTCCGCGAGCGCCTGCACGGTGCCGTCCCGGTAGTACGGACGCATCGACCCCGAATAATCCAGGACCAGGTACACCCTCGCGCGGCCGCCCTCCAGACCGTGCTTGCGCAGCGAAATCCCCGCGCTCTTGTAGAGGTTCACGAGCGCCGGAGCGGTCGCTTCCATCGTGCGGAGGCCGATCGCGCTGCGCGTCATGGCCCCGAGGGTACGTCGGCGGTACCGGCGGCGCCATCGGCACCGGCGAGCCCGCCGACGCCGCCGGCCTCGGCGACGCCGCCGTCATCGCCGAGGCCGGCGATGTCGTCCAGCATGGCGGCGGCGAGGTCCCGCTCGGAGGCGTAGTACCGCTCCGCCCACCTGAGGGCGAGCACGGGGTGCGTCGCGCGGTCCGTCCCGTCCTCGGCGGCCACCAGATCGGCCGCCGCCCGCTCGCGCAAGCCCTCCGCGTACTCCCGCTGCCTGGCGAGGAGTTCGCGCAGCTGCTCCGGCTCCAGCAGATGGCCCAGCCACAGCCGCAGCATCGGTCCGTGCTTGAGGACGGGCGGGTCGACGGGAGCCTCGCGGGCCCAGGCGCGGACCGCGGCCAGGCCCTCGCCGGTGATCCGGTAGACCCGCTTGTCGCGGGTGCGGCCCTCCTCCGACACCCGCCGGGAGGAGGCGTAACCGGCCTTCTCCAGGCGCCTGAGCTCACCGTAGATCTGGCTGAAGGACGGGCTCCAGTAGAAGAACCCGAGCGAGCGGTCCGACCACTTCTTCAGGTCGTAGCCGGAGAGTTCCCGCCCGAAGGAGAGCAGGCCGAGCACCGCCCAGCCGGTCGCCGGGAGCGCGGGCCTGTCGGTGTCGTCTGCCACGCGCCGCAGTCTACGACCGGCCGCCCGGGCCGCCCCTCTTCCTCCCGCAGGCTCTGACTGCTAGGTATATGCCTCTCGGGGATAGGGCGCTGGGAGGCCGGTCCATGACGTTCCCGCTCGACGGCAAGGTCGTCCTCATCACCGGCGCCGGACGTGGGCAGGGCGCCGCCGAGGCCCGGTTGTGCGCGCAGGCGGGGGCCCGGGTGGTCGTCACCGACGTACGGGAGGAAGAGGGCCGGGCGGTGGCCGCGGAACTCGGCGACCAGGGGCTGTACGTACGGCACGACGTGGCGGACGCGGACAGCTGGGCGCAGGCCGTCCGCGCGGCCGTACGGGCCTTCGGGACCGTCTCGGCGCTGGTCAACAACGCGGCGCTGTGGCGCACGGCCCACGTCGAGCAGCAGCGGCCAGAGGAGTTCGAGCAGCTGCTGCGGGTCAACCTGCTCGGGCCGTTCCTGGGCATCCAGGCGGTGGCCCCGCTGCTGCGGGCGGCCGGGGGCGGCTCGATCGTGAACATCTCCTCCACGGCCGGCCTGGTCGGGATCCCGGGACACGCGGCCTACGGGTCCACCAAGTTCGGCCTGCGCGGGCTGACCCGCTCGGCGGCGCTGGACCTGGCCGGGGACGGGATCCGGGTCAACTCGGTGCATCCGGGAGCCATCGACACCCCGATGATCTCCGCGGTGTCGGGCCAGGACTGGTCGCACGTCCCGCTGGGGCGGATGGGCCGCCCGCGGGAGGTGGCCGAGCTGGTGCTGTTCCTCTGCTCGGACGCGTCCTCGTACGTGACGGGCACGGAGTTCGCGGTGGACGGCGGCATGACGGCCCGCTGAGCCGGACCGAAAGGGGGCGGGGCGGCCGGATTCGAACCGGCGTCCTCCTCCATGCCGTGTAGGCGCACTACCTCTGTGCTACGCCCCCGCCCTTGGGCCGGACCATATGTGATCACCGGCGGTGGCGCGCCCGGGTTTTTCGCCCGGCATGATGTGCCCATGTCGATGCTGCTCCGCCATCTGCTGGTCCTGGCCGTGGAGTTCGGTGCGCTCCTGTTGCTGCGCGGCCCGGACGGCGCCCCCTGGGTCCCTGTCCTGCCGGCCGTCTTCGTCGTCGGATCGGGCGTCCTGCTCGGCACGGAGGCCGAGTTCGTGCCCCGATTCCTGATCGCGCTGAGCGCGGTGGGCGTCGCCGCACTGGGCGGCCGCGCCTGGGACGCCGAGCACCCCTTCTCACCCTCGGGCGTGGCGGCGGCCCTGCTGCTGGTCCTCCAGACCGTGACGCTGACACGCCACGCCCGCCGCGCCGCCTGAGGCGGAAACCCGCTGGCCGGACGGGGTGCACCGGGCCTAGGGTCGGCCTCCATGTTCCCGACGACGTCGTCCACGACCACGCTCTGGCGCCCGACGGGCCCAGTCGAGCTCGACCTCGTCCGCGCGCTCGACTGGCGCGCGTGGCCGCCGCGCCTGCCCGAGCAGCCGATCTTCTACCCCGTCCTGAACGAGGACTACGCGGTCCGCATCGCCCGCGACTGGAACGTCAAGCACGACGGCGCGGGCTTCGTGACGCGCTTCGAGGTCGACTCGGCGTTCCTGGCCCGCTACCCGGTCCGGCAGGCGGGCGGCGAGACGATCCTGGAGCTGTGGGTTCCGGCCGAGGAGTTGGAGGAGTTCAACGCGCACATCGTGGGACGCATCCAGGTGGTGCGGGAGTTCCGGTGAGAATGGCACCGTGACCGCCACGCCCCGCCCACCCGAACCCGACCCCGCGCCCGCGTCCGACCCCGCGCCCGACCCCCGCTCCGGGGCGCGCCCCGGCCCGCTCCCGGGTCCGGTCCTTCGATGCGGCCGCCGCGCTCTACGCCGCCCACCGGCCCGGGTATCCCGACGCGCTGTTCGACGCCGTCGAGGCGCTCTCCGGGCGGCCGCTGCGCGGGGCGAGGGTGGCCGATGTGGGGGCCGGGACCGGGATCGCCACCGGCCTGCTGCGTGCCCGCGGCGCCGAGGTCCTCGCCGTCGAGCCCGGCGACGGGATGGCCGCCGAGTTCCGCCGGGCGCACCCCGGGATCCCGCTCGTACGCGGGGACGGGGACCGGCTGCGCTCGCGGGCGCGAGCTTCGACCTCCTCACCTACGCCCAGGCCTGGCACTGGACCGACCCGTCCCGCTCCGTCCCGGAGGCCCGCCGGGTGCTGCGCCCGGGCGGCGCGCTCGCGCTGTGGTGGAACGACCCGGACACCACCGCTCGGCCCCCTCTTCCCCGACGGCCTCGTCGAGGAGCAGTACGTCGTCACCCTCGCCGTGGCGGTCATATGAGGCGGGCCGCCGGTCTCGCGCCGGCCGTGCTCGCCGTACTCTCCCGCGCTCAGCGGCCTCACGGGATGCGCGTTCTGGAACGGAGCGGACGAGGACGTGCGCTACCAGCAGGACTTCGACCGACACGAGCCGCTGCGCGTGGAGGGCCATCCGTCCGCGGGCGCGCTGCGGCTCGTCCAGCAGGTCGTCTGGCGGCTCGGCGACGGCGCCGAGGCGGAGCTCGCCTCGCTCGCGAGCAGCGACAGTGCGCACGGCGAGGCGGCGAAGGTGGCGCGGAGCTGGACCGCCGAGTTCCAGAAGGCCGCGCAAGGGCAGGTCACGGCGGCTTTCTGCAGGCCGGGGGACGGCCGCGAGGCCCTGGTCCTCACCTTCCACGACACCGGGCAGACCAAGGTCCTCCACGTCCGGCTGGACGGTGGGGCAGGGGAGGACGGCTGGCGCGTGCGGATGCTCGAAGCCGATCAGGCCCGCGGGCAGGCCCCCGAGAGCCTGCCGCAGTGCCCCTGGAAGGCCGTGCCCTGAAGGCCGTGATCCTGAAGGCGGCACCCCTGGAGCAGCACCTCTGGAGGCAGTACCCCTGAAGGCAGCACCCCTGAAGGGCGGCCTGCTGTGGAGCGGGCGCCCGCGGCTTCACCGCTCCGCGGCAGCCCCGAGCACGGCCGCCCGGCACTGGGCCGGGGTGCCCCAGGCGTCGCGCAGGGGCCGGGCCTTGCGCAGCCACAGGGAGAGGTCCAGTTCCTCGGTGTAGCCGACCGCGCCGTGGAGCTGGAGCGCCGTCATGGCCGCCCCGTACGCCGCCTCGCCCGCCGCGAGCTTCGCCGCCGCCACTGCCCCCGGATCCGGGACCAGCGCCGCAGCCCACACCAGCGGCCGGGCGAATTCCAGCGCGAGGAGGGTGTCGGCCAGCCGGTGTTTGACCGCCTGGAAGCTGCCGATCGGCGCCCCGAACTGGCTGCGCTGCTTCGCGTACTCCACCGTCCGCGCCAGCAGGGACAGGCCGACGCCCAGGCACTGGGCCGCCGTCAGCAGCCGCGCCCACAGCGCCGCCTCCCGTGCCGCCGCCACGACCCGGGGGCCCGTGGCCAGCAGCTCCCCGCCCGCCGGGGGCCGGAAGAGGCGCCGCGCCGGGTCGGTGGACCGCAGCAGCGCCGCCCCGCCCGCCTGCGCGAGCCGCAGCTCGCCCTCCTGCGACACCGTGAAGCAGTACGAGGCCGCGTCCGCGTCCAGGGCGTACGGGCCGCCGCCGGGCAGGGTCAGCGTGGCGAGCGCCTCACCCGAGACCAGGCCCGGCACGAAGCGCTTCGCCAGGGCCTCGTCGCCCGTCCGGGAGAGCCGGGACAACAGCACCGTGGCGGCCGCCGTCTCCACCACGGGCCCCGGCATCCCGGCCCGGCCGCACTCCACCAGGGCCATCGACAGCTCCACCGGCAGCAGCCCCGCCCCGTCGTACGCCTCCTCCGCCCCCAGCGCGAAGACTCCGGCCCGCGCCAGCCGCCCCCACAGCGCCCGCCCGGGCGCCTGGTCCCCGGCCGCCCAGGCCCGTACCGCCGCCGGGACCTCGGCGGAGGCCAGCAGGGCGTGCAGCGTACGGGCGAAGTCGGCCTGTTCGCCGGTCGGCAGGAAGCGCATCAGCGGCGGCCCTTCGGGAGGCCGAGCAGCCGCTCGGCGATGATGTCGCGCTGGATCTCGTTGGTGCCCGCGTAGACGGGACCGGCCAGGGAGAAGACCCAGGGCTCCGCCCACGGCCCCTCGGCCAGCTCCGCGTCCGCGCCCAGCAGGTCCAGCGCCGTCTCGTGCAGGGCGATGTCGTACTGCGACCAGAACACCTTGTTCAGGCTGGACTCGGCGCCGATGGACTCCCCGGCCGCGAACCGTGCGGCGCTCGCCCAGGTGAACAGCTCGTACGCGCGCGCCCCGACCAGCGCGTCCGCCACCCGCCCGGCCAGCGCGGTGTCGGAGGGATCCCCGGCCGTGCGCCACAGCGCGAACAGCCGCTCCGCCGCGGCGAGGAAGCGGCCCGGCGAGCGCAGCGTCAGGCCCCGCTCGTTGCCCGTCGTCGACATCGCGATCCGCCACCCCTGGCCAGGCTCGCCGATCACGTCCTCGTCCGGTACGAACACCTCGTCGAGGAAGAGCTCCGCGAAGGCGGGCTTGCCGTCCAGGCGGCCGATGGGCCGCACGGTGACCCCCGGGGCCCGCAGGTCGAACATCAGGTACGTGAGCCCCTGGTGCGGCTTGGGCGCGTCCCGGTCCGTGCGGAAGATGCCGAACGCGCGGTCCGCGAAGGCCGCCCGCGAGGACCAGGTCTTCTGCCCCGACAGCAGCCAGCCGCCCCCGGTACGGACGGCCCTGGACCGCAGTGACGCCAGGTCGGAGCCCGCCTCCGGCTCCGACCAGGCCTGCGCCCAGACCACCTCGCCGCTCGCCATGGAGGGCAGCACCCGCGCCCGCTGGTCGGCGCTGCCGTAATCGAAGAGCGTGGGGGCCAGCAGATGGATGCCGTTCTGCGAGACCCGGCCGGGGGCGCCCGCCGCCCAGTACTCCTCCTCGAAGACCAGCCAGCGCTCGATGTCGACGCCCCGGCCCCCGTACTCCTCGGGCCAGGACACCACCGCCCAGCGGTCCGCGTGCAGCCGGGCCTCCCAGGCGCGGTGCGCCGCGAAGCCCTCCGCCGTCTCCAGGGAGGGGAGGGGGTCGGCCGGGACGCGGGCGGCGAGCCAGGCGCGCGCCTCGGCCCGGAAGGCCTCCACGTCCGCCCCATGGGTCAGGTCCATCAGCCGTCGCCCCCTCCACGCTTCCCTAACAAGTGTTTGGTAGATTAACGTACGGCCATGAGCAGCGTCGAGGAATCCCGCCGCCCGCGGCCGAAGGATCCGAAGGAGATGCCCACCCGTCCCGCACCCGCGTACGTGGCCGGGCACGGACTGCTGGCGGACCGCACCGCCGTCATCACCGCCGCCGCCGGGGCCGGCATCGGCGGCGCCACCGCCCGCCGCTTCCTGGAGGAAGGCGCCCGCATCGTCATCGGCGACTCCCACGCCCGCCGCCTGAAGGAGACCGAGGACGCGCTCGCCGCCGAGTTCGGTGCCGGCCGCGTCACCTCCCTGCCCTGCGACGTCACCGACGAGGACCAGGTCCGCGCCCTGTTCGCGCACGCCGAGCAGGCCCACGGCCGCCTCGACGTCGTCGTCAACAACGCCGGCCTCGGCGGCAACGCCGCCCTCGTCGACATGACCGACGAACAGTGGGGCAAGGTCCTCGACGTCACCCTGAACGGCACCTTCCGCTGCACCCGCGCCGCCCTGCGCTCCCTCAAGGCAACCGGCACCGGCGGGGTCGTCGTCAACAACGCCTCCGTCATCGGCTGGCGCGCCCAGACCGGACAGGCCCACTACGCCGCCGCCAAGGCCGGGGTGATGGCCCTCACCCGCTGCGCCGCGCTGGAGGCGGCCGAGTTCGGCGTACGGGTCAACGCGGTCGCCCCGAGCCTGGCCATGCACCCGCACCTGGTGAAGGTCACCAGCGAGGACCTGCTGCGCGAGCTGACCGCCCGGGAGGCCTTCGGCCGGTACGCCGAGCCGTGGGAGGTGGCCAACGTCATCGTCTTCCTGGCCAGCGGCTACTCCTCGTACATGACCGGCGAGACCGTCTCGGTCAGCAGCCAGCACCCCTAGGTCGAGAATGGGCCTGTGCCAACGAACAAGAAGAAGACCCAGGTGACACCCTCACCCGAGCGGCGCCGCGAACTTCTCGACACCGCCGCCGAGGTCTTCGCCGCGCAGGGCTACAACGCCACCACCGTCCGCAAGATCGCCGACGCCGCCGGCATGCTCGCCGGCAGCCTCTACTACCACTTCGATTCCAAGGAATCGATGCTCGACGAGATCCTCTCGTCCTTCATGAACGAGCTGTGGGCCGGCTACGACAGCGTCCTGGCCGCCGGACTCGACCCCAGGAGGACCATCGAGGCCCTCGTCACCGAGTCCTTCCGGGAGATCGACCGGCACCGCGCCGCCGTCGCGATCTACCAGAAGGAGGCCCGGCACCTGTCCGCGCAGCCCCGCTTCCACTACCTGTCCGACTCCCAGGTGAAATTCGAGAAAGCCTGGCTGGGGACGCTGGAGCGCGGGGTGGAGGCCAAGGTCTTCCGGGCCGACCTCGACATCCGCCTCACCTACCGCTTCGTGCGCGACACGGTGTGGGTGGCCGCGTCCTGGTACCGGCCGGGCGGACAGCACAGCCCCGAGGAGATCGCCCGCCAGTACCTGTCGATGGTGCTGGACGGGATCGCCGTACGCACCTGACCCGACCCCGAGTCGAAGGAGCCCCCGATGCCCGAGGCCTACATCGTCGAAGCCGTGCGCACCCCCGTCGGACGCCGAGGGGGCGGCCTGTCCGCGGTCCACCCGGCCGACCTCGGCGCCCACGTGCTCAAAGCCCTCGTCGCCCGCTCCGGCATCGACCCGGCGGCGGTGGAGGACGTGGTCTTCGGCTGCCTGGACACCGTCGGGCCGCAGGCCGGGGACGTCGCGCGGACCGCATGGCTGGCGGCCGGGCTGCCGGAGGAGGTGCCCGGGGTCACCGTCGACCGCCAGTGCGGCTCCTCCCAGCAGGCCGTCCACTTCGCCGCGCAGGGCGTCCTCTCGGGCACCCAGGACCTGGTGGTCGCCGGCGGCACCCAGAACATGTCGATGATCCCGATCGCCTTCGCCTCCCGGCAGGCGGCCGAGCCCCTCGGCCTCACCGAGGGCCCCTACGCCGGCAGCGAGGGCTGGCGGGCCCGGTACGGGGACGCGCCGGTCAACCAGTTCCACGGCGCCCAGCTCATCGCGCAGAAGTGGGGGATCACCCGCCGGGACATGGAGGAGTTCGCCCTGCGCTCCCACCAGCGGGCGGTCCGGGCGATCGACGAGGGGCGCTTCGAGCGCGAGACCGCGCCCTACGGGGACGTACGCGTCGACGAGGGCCCGCGCCGGGACACCACCCTGGAGAAGATGGCCGGCCTCAAGCCCGTCCTGGAGGGCGGCACGATCACCGCGGCCGTCTCCTCGCAGGTTTCGGACGGGGCCGCGGCCCTGCTGATCGCCTCCGAGCGGGCCGTCGCCGAACACGGCCTGCACCCCCGCGCCCGCATCCACCACCTCTCCGTACGCGGCGAGGACCCCATCCGGATGCTGTCGGCCCCCATCCCGGCCACCGCGCACGCCCTGAAGAAGACCGGCATGTCACTCGACGACATCGACCTGGTGGAGATCAACGAGGCGTTCGCCCCGGTCGTCCTGGCCTGGCTGAAGGAGACGGGAGCCGACCCCGAACGGGTCAACGTCAACGGCGGCGCCATCGCCCTCGGCCACCCGCTGGGCGCGACCGGAGTGAAGCTGATGACCACCCTGCTGCACGAACTGGAACGCACCGGCGGCCGCTTCGGCCTCCAGACCATGTGCGAGGGCGGCGGCCAGGCCAACGTGACCATCATCGAGCGCCTCTAGCGCGCGCCGACACGCCGCGCGGCCGGGTGCTACCCCGGCCCCGGCGAGGTGTGCTAGCTTTAAGGCGTTGCAGTTGTGGTACCCATGAACTTTATGTGCGCCTGACGGGAATGTTCCTCAGGCGCTTTTATTGTTTTTGCCGGAGTCTCCGGATGGGGCCCCTTGCCATCTATTCAGGAGATTCAAAATGGCACTTGGCACCGTGAAGTGGTTCAACTCGGAAAAGGGCTTCGGCTTCATCGAGCAGGACGGCGGCGGCCCGGACGTCTTCGCCCACTACTCGAACATCGCCACCTCTGGCTTCCGTGAGCTGCAGGAGGGCCAGCGCGTGTCCTTCGACGTGACGCAGGGCCAGAAGGGCCCGCAGGCGGAGAACATCCTCCCCGCCAACTAAGGCCGGTCAGCACGCCGGGGGGGGCCCCCCCCGGGGGGGGCCCCCCCGGGGGTGGGGTTTGCGACCGGTTTACCCCCGCCCCCCCCCACCCCCACGGGGCGGCGGGGCCCCTGTTTAGGCCCGGGTGTGG
>NZ_JBEZBN010000065.1:0-31206 GCF_040647115.1 Streptomyces sp. NPDC044571 | reverse complement strand
GGGCGGACGTCCAGTACGGGAATGCGACCGATCATGATGGGATCACCTGGGGGCGTTTCGCAGGGCTCGGTGACAACAGGCCAGCCGCGCTCGTCCAGCCGGTAGACGCGGCGGGCATTGCCCGCCGCGATCATGGCCGCCACCCGGTCCGCGTCCCGCCAGGACCAGGCCCCCTCGCCGGCCCAGGCGCCCAGCACCCGGCCCAGCGCCTCCCGGAACACCAGTGCGCCCACCGCGTGCAGTTCGGGCAGCTGCCGGCCCCCGCTGGAGAAGAGCAGCTTGCCGAAGGGGGCGAGCTCCAGCAGCTCGGCCAGCACTGCCGCGGCCCGCGCCCCGCCCCTCCCCAGGGCCGCGCCGAGATCGGCGTGGACGTGCGGGAACGCTGCCGCGAGCCGGGCCGCCTCCCGGTGGTGGGGGTATCCGCCGCACAGCACCAGCTGCGTCCCGAGGCCCGCGGTGGCCCGCAGGAACTCCGCCAGCAGGGCAGGACCGCCCTGCTCAGGCCGCTCCCCCGGCTCTCCCGCCCCCGTGTGCAGCTGGAGCGGCAGCCCGTACGCCACCGCGCTCCACAGCAGGTGTCGCAGGAGTACGGGGTCCCGCACGGCCACCCCCTTGGAGCGCCCCGCGAGCCACCGGCCGACCGCCCCCCGTACCGCGCCCGGATCGGGCGGCCCGGGCTCGTCGGCGAGGGCTGCCAGGTACCCGGCGTCCGCGCCGCAGGTGAAGGCCACGGCTCCGGCGGCGGCGTGGTGGACGGCTTCGGCGAGGTTGGCGAGGAAGGCGGCCACCGTCCCGGAGGTGTCGGCGGTCTGTTCGGCCAGCAGCTCAAGCCGGACCAGCTCGAAGGCCTCGCCGCCGCCCGCGACCGCCAGCTCCTTGGGCCCGGCGAGGTCCCCGGGCACGCCCGTGTCCACCAGGTAGGCGGCGATCCCGGAGCCGCGCAGCAGCCTGCGGCGGGACTCGATCACGCCCAGCTCGCGGCGCCGGGCCAGATAGCGGGCCGGGGCGCAGTGCGGCTCCAGCCCGAGCAGCGGCGGGCACCAGCGGCGCACGGCGAATCCGGCCTGGGTGTCGAAGAAGGTGGTCCCGGCTGCGGGCGGGCCGGCCGAGGGGAACAGCTGGGCCTCGAAGGTGGCGAGGCCCAGCTCCGTGCGGAGCACTCCGTGGCAGTACTGGTCCACCAGGGGCGGCGTTTCGATCATCCGGGCATCCCGTTGCGGACGTGAGGAAGGGGCTTCCACACGTCCTAACGGGTGAGCGGGGTGCGAGGTGTTGCTCGCGCTGTTGACCGAGCGGCCACCGGGGCCGGCCGGGGGCCGGCGGCTCCGCTCAGGCGCCCGGCTGCCCCGCGCCGCCGAGCTGGATCCCGGCCATCCGGCTCCACTCGTACGGACCGGTCTTCACCCGGGCGGCGAACTCGCCGTCGAACTCCTCGTGGAGGGTCAGCGCGGCCTTCTCGGCGGCCAGCTGGGCCACCTGCCAGTTCGGGGCCACCAGGTCGCCCCAGGCTCCGTCCGCGCCCACGAGCACGATCCGGGTGCCGGCCTGGCCGATGTGCGCGAGCTGGCCTTCGGCGCCGCCGTGCTGCCGGCCGAACGCGCCGATCTGCTTGGCCAGCCGCGCGGCCTTCCGGTCCAGCTTCTTGGTGTCTGCGTCTGCGGTGGTGTCTGCCATGACAGCCATGCTACCGGCGAGTAATCAACGGAGGAAGGGATCCACGGCCACCGCGACGAACAGGAGCGACACATAGGTGATGGACCAGTGGAACAGGCGCATCTCCTTGAGCTTCCCGCCGGTCACGCCCGCCCTGGCCCGTGCGTGCAGCGCGTGCGCCTCCCACAGCCACCAGCCGCCCGCGGCCAGCGCCACCGACGTGTAGAACCAGCCGGTGTACCCCAGCGGGGTCAGCAGCAGCGAGACCGCCACCATCACCCAGCTGTAGAGCACGATCTGACGCGCCACGGCCTTGTTGCCCGCCACCACCGGCAGCATCGGCACGCCGACACGCGCGTAGTCCTCCTTCACCTTCATGGACAGCGGCCAGTAGTGCGGCGGCGTCCAGAAGAAGATGACGAGGAAGAGGATGACCGCGGCCCAGGAGACCTCGTTCTTGACCGAGGACCAGCCGATGAGCACCGGCATGCAGCCCGCGATGCCGCCCCAGACGATGTTCTGCGCGGTGCGCCGCTTCAGCAGCATCGTGTAGACGACGACGTAGAAGAGGAGCGCGCCGAGCGAGAGCGCCGCGGACAGCCAGTTCACCAGCAGACCGAAGAAAAGGGTCGAGACCACCCCGAGGGTGATGCCGAAGACCAGGCACTCGCGCGGGCTGACCATGCCGGTCACCAGCGGCCGCTGGGCCGTACGGTCCATCAGCGCGTCGATGTCGCGGTCGATGTACATGTTCAGCGCGTTGGCGCCGCCCGCGGACAGGTAGCCGCCGAAACAGGTCGCGAGGACCAGCCACAGCGAGGGCACGCCCTGCTCGGCGAGGAACATGACCGGCACTGTGGTGATCAGCAGAAGTTCGATGATCCGCGGCTTGGTCAATGCCACGAAAGCCATGGCCCGGGCCCCGAACGGCCGATGACCGGGAGGGGTCCCGAGCACCCCCGCTGGACGGGATTCGACGGCCGTCACGCACACCCCTGAGAGAGAATCCAGCAAGCTGCGACCCGGACTCTTCAAAGGAAGCTCCGGTAAAGGCTTGCGCGTACCACGCCACTCTAGACGTTGCACTTACGTCGCCCTGCGCGGGGGTCGTCCCGTGTTGGTCCGATCGGCGCCGCGACGTTGTGACGGACTGCGGGCACTCGAATAGCTGCACGCCGTCACGGGGGTAGGCTCGGAATCGCGCCGGTGCACCGTTCGTCACCGGGAACAGACATGTGGAGAGGAGCCCTGACCCACGGTGAGCACCAAGCCGACGACCACAGAGCTCGAATGGACCGAACTGGACCAGCGGGCCGTCGACACCGCCCGCATCCTGGCCGCCGACGCGGTCCAGAAGGTCGGTAACGGCCACCCCGGTACGGCGATGAGCCTGGCCCCCGCCGCGTACACCCTTTTCCAGAAGGTCATGCGGCACGACCCGGCCGACCCCGAGTGGGTCGGCCGCGACCGTTTCGTGCTTTCCGCGGGTCACTCGTCCCTGACTCTCTACACGCAGCTCTACCTGGCCGGCTTCGGCCTGGAGCTGGACGACCTCAAGGCCTTCCGCACTTGGGGCTCCAAGACCCCCGGCCACCCCGAGTACGGCCACACGGCCGGCGTCGAGACCACCACCGGCCCGCTGGGCCAGGGTGTCGCCAACGCGGTGGGCATGGCCATGGCGGCCCGCTACGAGCGCGGCCTGTTCGACCCGGAGGCCGCCCCGGGCACCTCCCCGTTCGACCACATGGTCTACGCGATCGCCGGTGACGGCTGCCTCCAGGAGGGCATCTCCGCCGAGGCCTCCTCCCTCGCGGGCCACCAGAAGCTCGGCAACCTCGTCCTGCTGTGGGACGACAACCACATCTCCATCGAGGGCGACACCGAGACGGCCGTCTCCGAGGACACCCTCAAGCGCTACGAGGCGTACGGCTGGCACGTCCAGCGCGTGGCCCAGCAGGAGAACGGCGACCTCGACCCGAAGGCGCTGTACGAGGCCCTCCAGGCCGCCAAGGCCGAGACCGGGCGCCCGTCCTTCATCGCGATGCGCTCCATCATCGCCTGGCCGGCCCCGCACGCCCAGGGCACCGAGGCCGCGCACGGCTCGGCCCTCGGCGACGACGAGGTGGCCGCCACCAAGCGCGTCCTCGGCTTCGACCCGGAGAAGGCCTTCGAAGTCTCCGACGAGGTCATCGGCCACACCCGCAAGGCCCTGGACCGCGGCCGCGACGCCAAGGCCGCCTGGGAGAAGGACTTCTCGGCCTGGCGCACGGCCAACCCGGAGCGCGCCGCCGAGTTCGACCGGATCAACGCCAACGAGCTGCCCGCGGGCTGGGAGGACAAGCTCCCCGTCTTCGAGCCGGGCAAGGGCATCGCCACCCGTGCGGCCTCCGGCAAGGTGCTTGAGGCGCTCGGCGGGATCATCCCGGAGCTGTGGGGCGGCTCGGCCGACCTCGCCGGCTCCAACAACACCACCATCGACAAGACCTCGTCCTTCCTGCCGAAGGGCAACCCGCTGCCGGAGGCCGACCCGTACGGCCGCACCATCCACTTCGGCATCCGCGAGCACGCCATGGCCGCGTCCATGAACGGCATCGCGCTGCACGGCCACACCCGCATCTACGGCGGCACCTTCCTGGTGTTCTCCGACTACATGCGCAACGCCGTGCGCCTGTCCGCCCTGATGCACCTGCCGGTGACGTACGTGTGGACGCACGACTCCATCGGCCTGGGCGAGGACGGCCCGACCCACCAGCCCGTGGAGCACCTCGCCTCGCTGCGCGCCATCCCGGGCCTGAACGTGGTCCGCCCGGCCGACGCGAACGAGACGGCCATCGCCTGGCGCGAGATCCTGCGCCGCCACACCAAGGTGTTCGGCAAGGGCGCCCCGCACGGTCTGGCGCTGACCCGTCAGGGCGTGCCGACGTACGAGCCCAACGAGGACGCCGCCAAGGGCGGGTACGTGCTGTTCGAGGCCGAGGGCGGCCGGCCGCAGGTCGTGCTCATCGGCACCGGCTCCGAGGTGCACGTGGCCGTCGAGGCCCGCGAGCAGCTCCAGGCCGCGGGCATCCCGACCCGCGTGGTCTCGATGCCGTCCGTCGAGTGGTTCGAGGAGCAGGACCAGGCCTACAAGGACAGCGTCCTGCCGCCGTCGGTGAAGGCGCGCGTCGCGGTCGAGGCGGGCATCGGCCTGACCTGGCACCGCTACGTGGGCGACGCCGGCCGGATCGTGTCGCTGGAGCACTTCGGTGCCTCGGCCGACGCCAAGGTGCTGTTCCGCGAGTTCGGCTTCACCCCCGAGGCCGTCGCCGCCGCCGCCAGGGAATCGATCGCCGCCGCGCGCTGACGCCGGCACCAGAGTAGGAGTTGTAATCCCATGACAGACGCACTCAAGCGCCTCTCCGACGAGGGTGTGGCGATCTGGCTGGACGACCTGTCCCGCAAGCGCATCACGTCCGGCAACCTGGCCGAGCTCATCGACCAGTCGCACGTGGTCGGCGTGACCACCAACCCGTCGATCTTCCAGAAGGCGATCAGCAGCGGTGACGGCTACGAGCAGCAGCTCGCGGACCTCGCCGCCCGCAAGGTCACCGTCGAGGAGGCCATCAGGATGATCACGACGGCGGACGTCCGCGACGCCGCCGACATCCTGCGCCCGGTCTTCGACGCCACCGACGGCCAGGACGGCCGGGTCTCGATCGAGGTCGACCCGCGCCTCGCCCACAACACCCGGGCGACCGTCGCCGAGGCCAAGCAGCTGGCGTGGCTGGTGGACCGCCCGAACACCCTCATCAAGATCCCGGCGACCAAGGCCGGCCTGCCGGCGATCACCGAGGTGATCGGGCGCGGCATCAGCGTCAACGTCACGCTGATCTTCTCGCTGGAGCGCTACCGCGAGGTCATGGACGCCTACCTGGCGGGTCTGGAGAAGGCGAAGGCCTCCGGCCTGGACCTGTCCCTGATCCACTCGGTCGCCTCGTTCTTCGTGTCCCGCGTGGACAGCGAGATCGACAAGCGCCTGGACTCCGTCGGCACGGACGAGGCGAAGGCCCTGAAGGGCAAGGCGGCCCTCGCCAACGCCCGCCTGGCCTACGAGGCCTACGAGGAGGTCTTCTCTTCCGACCGGTGGAACGCCCTGGAGCGGGTAGGCGCCAACAAGCAGCGTCCGCTGTGGGCCTCGACCGGCGTCAAGGACCCGGCGTACAAGGACACCCTGTACGTGGACGACCTGGTCGCCCCGAACACGGTGAACACGATGCCGGAGGCCACCCTGGAGGCCACCGCCGACCACGGCGAGATCACGGGCGACACCGTGCGCGGCACGTACGCGCAGTCCCGCGCCGAGCTCGATGCGGTCGCGAAGCTGGGCATCTCGTACGACGATGTGGTGCAGCTGCTTGAGGACGAGGGCGTCGACAAGTTCGAGGCGTCCTGGAACGACCTGCTGAAGTCGACCGAGGCGGAGCTTGAGCGCCTCGCCCCCACGGAAGGCTAGAGCACGTTGCTTGTAAACGGAGCGAACCCGCTTCGTGACGCACAGGACCGGCGGCTTCCGCGCATCGCGGGGCCGTCCGGCCTGGTCATTTTCGGCGTTACGGGTGACCTGTCGCGCAAGAAGCTGATGCCTGCCGTCTACGACCTGGCCAACAGAGGCCTGCTCCCGCCGGGCTTCTCGCTGATCGGCTTCGCCCGCCGTGAGTGGGAGCACGAGGACTTCGCCCAGGAGGTGTACGAGGCCGTCAAGCAGCACTCGCGCACGCCGTTCCGGGAAGAGGTGTGGCAGCAGCTGGTGCAGGGCTGCCGGTTCGTGCAGGGCGACTTCGACGACGACCAGGCGTTCGAGACGCTGAAGGCGACGATCGAGGAGCTCGACAAGCAGCAGGGCACGGGCGGCAACTTCGCCTTCTACCTGTCGGTCCCCCCGAAGTTCTTCCCCAAGGTGGTCCAGCAGCTCAAGGACCACGGTCTGGCGCAGAAGGCCGGCTCCTGGCGGCGTGCCGTCATCGAGAAGCCCTTCGGCCACGACCTGAAGAGCGCCGAGGAGCTCAACAAGGTCGTCCACGAGGTCTTCCCGCGGGACGAGGTCTTCCGGATCGACCACTACCTCGGCAAGGAGACGGTCCAGAACATCCTGGCGCTCCGTTTCGCCAACACGATGTTCGAGCCGATCTGGAACCGGTCGTACGTCGACCACGTGCAGATCACCATGGCGGAGGACATCGGCATCGGCGGCCGGGCCGGCTACTACGACGGCATCGGCGCGGCCCGCGACGTCATCCAGAACCACCTGCTCCAGCTGCTCGCGCTGACCGCGATGGAGGAGCCCGGCTCCTTCCACCCGAAGGCGCTGGTGGCCGAGAAGCTCAAGGTCCTCACGGCCGTCGAGCTCCCGGAGGACCTGGGCAAGCACACCGTGCGGGGCCAGTACTCGGCGGCGTGGCAGGGCGGCGAGAAGGTCGTCGGGTATCTCGAAGAGGACGGCATCGACCCGAAGTCGAAGACCGACACGTACGCGGCCATCCGCCTGGAGATCAACAACCGCCGCTGGGCGGGCGTCCCGTTCTACCTGCGGACCGGCAAGCGCCTGGGCCGCCGCGTGACCGAGATCGCCGTCGTCTTCAAGCGGGCCCCGTACCTGCCGTTCGAGTCGGGCGCGACCGAGGAGCTGGGGCAGAACGCCCTGGTCATCCGGGTCCAGCCGGACGAGGGCGTGACGGTGCGTTTCGGCTCCAAGGTTCCGGGCACCTCGATGGAGGTCCGGGACGTCACGATGGACTTCGCCTACGGCGAGTCCTTCACGGAGTCGAGCCCCGAGGCGTACGAGCGCCTGATCCTCGACGTCCTGCTCGGTGACGCGAACCTCTTCCCGCGCCACCAGGAGGTCGAGCTCTCCTGGAACATCCTCGACCCGATCGAGGAGTACTGGGACAAGCACGGCAAGCCCGCGCAGTACCCGGCGGGCACCTGGGGGCCGGTCGAGGCGGACGAGATGCTCGCACGAGACGGACGGAGCTGGCGCCGGCCATGAAGATCGACCTCACGGAGACCAACTCCAGCAAGATCAATGCCGCGTTGGTGCAGGCGCGCCGGGACATCGGCACGCCTGCCATCGGCATGGTCCTCACGCTGGTGATCGTGACCGACGAGGAGAACGCGTACGACGCGCTCAAGTCGGCGAACGACGCGTCCCACGAGCACCCCTCGCGGATCCTCGTCGTCATCAAGCGGGTCAGCCGCTCGCCGCGCAGCCGTCGTGACGCCCGTCTCGACGCGGAAGTCCGTGTCGGGGCGGATGCCGGCAGCGGCGAGACGATCGTGCTGCGCCTGCACGGCGAGCTGGTCGACCACGCCCAGTCGGTGGTCCTCCCCCTGCTCCTGCCGGACGCCCCGGTGGTGGTGTGGTGGCCGGAGGGTGCTCCGACGGACCTGGCGGGCGATCCGCTGGGCGCCCTGGGGCAGCGCCGGATCACGGACACGTACTCCTGCGAGGACCCGGTCGATGCGCTCGCCGGGCGTGCCGCGTCGTACGCGCCCGGGGACACGGACCTGTCCTGGACCCGGATCACTCCCTGGCGTTCGATGCTGGCGGCGGCGCTGGACCAGCAGCACGTGACGGTCGTCTCGGCGCACGTCGAGGGCGAGGACGACAACCCGAGCTGCGAGCTGCTGGCCATGTGGCTCGGGGACCGGCTTGAGGTCCCCGTCAAGCGGACGGTCTCCTCGGGCCCCGGCCTGACGTCGGTCCGGCTGACGACCAAGGAGGGCGAGATCGTCCTGGACCGTGCGGACGGCTCGCTGGCCACGCTGTGCATGCCGGGGCAGCCCGACCGTGCGGTGGCGCTGAAGCGCCGCGACACGGCGGAGCTGCTCGCGGAGGAGCTGCGGCGGCTGGACCCGGACAACACCTACGAGTCCGCGCTGAAGTTCGGCGTGGCGACGCTGGAGGCGGAGCAGCCGGCCGCGGCGCCGGCTCCGGCCGAGGCGGCGGAGGCGACCGAGGCGGAGGCGAAGCCGGCCGCCAAGCCGGCTGCCAAGCCCGCGGCCAAGACGGCTGCGAAGAAGGCTCCGGCCAAGCAGTGACGAACCTCGGCCGTCGGCCGGGTCCGGCCCCCGAGGGGGCAGGGGCCGGGCCGGCGGCCGAGCCATTTCCCGACCGAGAAGTCGCGACCAAGAAGGCGGCAAGAACATGGGTATGACGACTCCCCAGGTCGTCGTCCACCGGGACAAGGAGCTGATGGCCCAGGCCGCGGCGGCCCGGCTCATCACGAAGATCGTGGACGCGCAGGCGGCCCGCGGCAGCGCTTCGGTGGTCCTGACGGGCGGCCGCAACGGCAACGGCCTGCTCGCGGCCCTGGCGGCCGCCCCGGCCCGGGACGCCGTCGACTGGGCCCGGCTCGACCTGTGGTGGGGCGACGAGCGGTACGTCCCGGCCGACGACCCCGAGCGCAACCACACCCAGGCCCGCGAGGCCCTGCTGGACGCCGTCCCGGTGGACCCGGCGCGGGTCCACGTCATGCCGGCCTCGGACGGCCCGTACGGGGATGACGTGGACGCCGCGGCGGCCTCCTACGCGGCGGAGCTGCGCCGGGCGGCGGGCCCGGAGGACCACGGGCCGGTGCCGCGCTTCGACGTGCTGATGCTGGGCGTCGGCCCGGACACCCACGTGGCGTCGCTGTTCCCGGAACACCCCGCGGCGCGCGAGGCCGAGCGCACGGTGGTCGGCGTCCACGGCGCACCGAAGCCGCCGCCCACCCGGGTCTCGCTGACGCTCCCGGCGATCCGGGCGGCCAAGGAGGTGTGGCTGCTGGCGGCCGGCGAGGACAAGGCGGGCGCGGTGGCGATCGCGCTCGGCGGGGCCGGCGAACTCCAAGCCCCGGCAGCGGGCGCGTACGGGCGCTCGCGGACGCTGTGGCTCCTGGACCGCGCGGCCGCGGCGAAGCTCCCGCCGGGCATGTACCCGCCTGCCTCGGCCTGAGCCCGTACGGCCGAAGGGCCCGCACCCCGAGGGTGCGGGCCCTTCGCGTCGTCTGAGCCCGGACCGTCAGGCGCGGCCGCGCAGCCGCCGGTAGGCGGCGACGAGGGCCTTCGTCGAGGGGTCGAGGCCCGGTACGTCCGCGCCCTGCGACAGGGCCGGCTCCACCCGCTTGGCCAGGACCTTGCCGAGCTCCACGCCCCACTGGTCGAAGGAGTCGATGTTCCACACCGCGCCCTGCACGAACACCTTGTGCTCGTACAGTGCGATCAGCTGCCCCAGTACGGAGGGGCTCAGCTCCGTGGCGAGGATGGTGGTCGTCGGGTGGTTGCCGCGGAAGGTCTTGTGCGGCACCAGGGACTCCTCGACCCCTTCCGCCCGGACCTCGTCCGCCGTCTTGCCGAAGGCCAGCGCCTGCGTCTGGGCGAGGAAGTTGGCCATCAGCAGGTCGTGCTGCGCGGCCAGCCTCGGCGGCAGTTCCGCCACCGGCCGGGCGAAGCCGATGAAGTCCGCCGGGATGACCTTGGTCCCCTGGTGGATCAACTGGTAGTACGCGTGCTGCCCGTTGGTGCCGGGCGTGCCCCACACGACCGGTCCCGTCTGCCAGTCCACCGGATTGCCGTCCCGGTCGACGGACTTGCCGTTGGACTCCATGTCGAGCTGCTGGAGGTAGGCCGGGAACCGGGACAGGTAGTGGCTGTACGGGAGGACCGCGTGCGACTGGGCGTCGAAGAAGGCGCCGTACCAGATCCCGAGCAGGCCGAGCAGCAGCGGGGCGTTCTCCTGCGGCGGCGCCGTGCGGAAGTGCTCGTCCACCGTCCGGAAACCGGCGAGCAGTTCACGGAAGGCCTCGGGGCCGATCGCGATCATCAGCGACAGGCCGATGGCCGAGTCGAAGGAGTAGCGCCCGCCGACCCAGTCCCAGAACTCGAACATGTTGGCCGGATCGATGCCGAAGGCCGTCACCTTCTCGGCGTTGGTCGACAGCGCCACGAAGTGCCGTGCCACGGCCGCCTGGTCGCCGCCCACCCCGGAGAGCAGCCAGTCCCGGGCCGACTCGGCGTTGGTGATGGTCTCGATCGTCGTGAAGGTCTTGGACGCGATGATGAACAGCGTCTCTTCCGGGTCCAGGTCCCGTACGGCCTCGTGCAGGTCGGCGCCGTCCACGTTGGACACGAACCGCACGGTCAGGCCGCGGTCGGTGAAGGGGCGCAGCGCGTCGTAGGCCATGGCCGGGCCCAGGTCGGAGCCGCCGATGCCGACGTTGACGATGTTGGTGATGCGCCGTCCGGTGAAGCCGGTCCACTGCCCGGAGCGGATCTGCTCGGAGAAGGCGGCCATCTTGTCGAGTACGGCGTGCACGCCGGGGACGACGTTCTCGCCGTCCACCTCGACGACGGCGTCGGCGGCCGCGCGCAGGGCCGTGTGCAGGACCGCGCGGTCCTCGGTGGTGTTGATCCTCTCGCCGCGGAACATGGCCTCCCGCAGCTCGGCCACGCCGGTGGCGGCGGCGAGTTCGCGCAGCAGTTCCAACGTCTCGTCGGTGACGAGGTGCTTCGAGTAATCGATGTGCAGGTCGCCCACCTGCAGGGTGTAGCCCGTGCCCCGGTTCGGATCCGCCTCGAACAGCTCGCGCAGATGCGTGTTCCCCAGCGCTTCCCGGTGCTTGCCGAGTGCCAGCCACTCGGGCGTCCGGTTGAGCCTCGTACGTCCCTCCCGTCGCCCGCCACCACCCTCGTTTGACGCGCTTCGCGCGGCGGCCTGATTTGCATTCATCTCGGACATCAACCCGTTTCTTCCGTCCTGTCGTGCCCCGCCACCACCAACTTAAGGGATCACAAGCGGCGCAACACGCGCAAAGGGCCCGGCCCGCAGGAGTCTTCTCCCACGGGCCGGGCCCTGTGCCGACCTGTCTCAGATCTCGCCGCGCAGCTTGGCGAGCGCCTCGGCGAGGATCGCCTCGCCGTCGGCGTCCGTACGCCGCTCGCGCACGTACGCCAGGTGCGTCTTGTACGGCTCGGTGCGGGGCGGGGCCGGGGGGTTGTCCCGGTCCTGGCCGGCCGGGAACCCGCAGCGCGGGCAGTCCCAGGTGTCCGGCACCTGCGCGTCGCTGGCGAAGCTCGGCTGCGTCTCGTGCCCGTTCGAGCACCAGAAGGAGATGCGCAGGCGGGGCGCGGACTCGCCGCGCTCGGCCTCACCCATCGGCCCCGCTCCGACCCGACTGCCACGGATCGCGTTGCCACTTGCCACGGTCGTAACTCCCTGCGTGATGGTGCCGCGAAGCGTCAGTGGATTTCCGCCGCGGGCGCCCCAGTCTACGTAAGGCCCAACGCACGTCCATCACATGGAGTTACTCACTCCGGGCTGTGGACGCCAGTCTCATGATAGGCGGGGCGCAGGCGGCCGGGCTGCCGGAATGGCGAGAACCGTAGGCGGCTCTACTTCATCAGGATGCCGAGCGCCAGGATGCACGCGAACCACAGCAGACCGACCACGACGGTGATGCGGTCCAGGTTGCGCTCCGCGACAGAGGAGCCGCCGACGGACGACTGCATGCCGCCGCCGAACATGTCGGAGAGGCCGCCGCCCTTGCCCTTGTGCATCAGCACGAGCAGCATCAGCAGGGCGCTGAAGACGATCAGGGCGATCGAGAACCCCATAATCACGGCTGATTCCTATCTGTCTGGCTTACTGGCTGTCCGGCATCCCGGTGTGCTGCCGGATGCGCGCGAGGGCCGGCGGCTGATGGTTCAGCCTCCCGGCCCCCGCAAGGGTACGACGGATCCGCCCTACCGCATACTCACTGCGACGATCACAGTGCCTACTGGTCGCGGAAGCGGACGATCTTGACGAATTCGTCCGCGTCCAGCGCCGCGCCGCCGACCAAGGCGCCGTCGACGTCGGGCTGGGCCATGATCGCCGCGATGTTGCCGGACTTCACCGAGCCGCCGTACTGGATGCGGACCTTGTCGGCCAGCTCCTGGGAGTACAGCTCGGCCAGGCGGCCGCGGATCGCCCCGCAGACCTCCTGGGCGTCCTCGGGGGTCGCGACCTCGCCGGTCCCGATCGCCCAGACCGGCTCGTACGCGATCACGATGGACTCGACCTGCTCGGCCGGGACGTCCTTGAGACCGCCGTCGACCTGCTTCAGCGTGTACGGGACCTGCTGGCCGGCCTTGCGGATCTCCAGGCCCTCGCCGACGCAGAGGATCGGGGTGATCCCGTGCCGGTAGGCGGCCTTGACCTTGGCGTTGCAGAGCTCGTCGCTCTCGCCGTGGTACTGGCGGCGCTCGCTGTGGCCGACGGCCACGTACGTGCACTTCAGCTTGGCGAGCATGGAGCCGGAGATCTCGCCGGTGTAGGCGCCGGAGTCGTGCGCCGAGAGGTCCTGGGCGCCGTACTTGATCTTCAGCTTGTCGCCGTCGACCAGCGTCTGGACCGAGCGCAGGTCGACGAAGGGCGCCAGCACCGCGACCTCGACGGCGTCGTAGTCCTTGTCGGCGAGGGCGAAGGCGAGCTTCTGGACGTGCGCGATGGCCTCAAGGTGGTTGAGGTTCATCTTCCAGTTGCCCGCCATGAGCGGGGTACGCGTGCTCATTGAGGGTCAGACCTCCAGTGCGGCGAGGCCGGGGAGCGTCTTGCCCTCAAGGTATTCGAGGGAGGCGCCGCCACCGGTAGAGATGTGTCCGAAAGCGTTCTCGTCGAAGCCGAGCGTGCGCACGGCCGCGGCGGAGTCGCCGCCGCCGACCACGGTGAACGCGCTGCTGTCGACGAGGGCCTGCGCGATGGCGCGGGTGCCTCCGGCGTAGTCGGGGTGCTCGAAGACGCCCACGGGACCGTTCCAGAAGACGGTCTCGGCGTCGGCGATCTTCGAGGCGTACAGCTCACGGGTCTGGGGACCGATGTCCAGACCCTCCTTGTCGGCGGGGATCTTGTCCGCGTCGACGGTGATGTACTCGGCCGGGGTCTTGCCCTTGAGGTCGGGGAAGTCCGCGGAGGCGAGGATGTCGATCGGCAGGACCAGCTCGACGCCGTTCTTCTCGGCGCGCTCCATGTACTCCGTGACGACCGGGATCTGGTCTTCCTGGAGGAGGGAGATGCCGACCTCGTGTCCCTTGGCCTTGAGGAAGGTGTAGGCCATGCCGCCGCCGATCAGGAGGCGGTCGGCCTTGCCGAGCAGCTCGTCGATGACGGCGAGCTTGTCGGAGACCTTGGCGCCGCCGAGGATGACCACGTACGGACGCTTGACGTCGGCGGTCAGCTTCTTCAGGACGCCGACCTCGGTGGCGATGAGCTGGCCGGCGGCGTGCGGCAGGCGCGCGGGCAGGTCGTAGACCGAGGCGTGCTTGCGGTGGACGGCGCCGAAGCCGTCGCCGACGTAGACGTCGGCGAGGTCGGCGAGCTGGTCCGCGAAGGCGCCGCGCTCGGCGTCGTCCTTCGAGGTCTCACCGGCGTTGAAGCGCAGGTTCTCGATGACGGCGACCTGGCCGTCGGCGAGCTTCGCGACGGTCTCCCTGGCGGAGGCGCCGACCGTGTCGGTGGCGAACGCGACCTCGGCGCCCAGCAGTTCGCCGAGCCGCTTGGCGGCGGGGGCGAGCGAGAAGGCCGGGTCCGGGGCGCCCTTGGGGCGGCCCAGGTGGGAGGCGACGACCACGCGGGCGCCGGCCTCGGCGAGCTTCGCGATGGTCGGCTGCACGGCGCGGATGCGGCCGTCGTCGGTGATGGTGTCGCCGGCGAGCGGCACGTTCAGGTCGGCGCGGACGAAGACCCGCTTGCCGGAGACGCCCTCGGCGAGGAGTTCGTCGATCGTCTTCATGTGTTTCTGACTCCTTAGGCGCCCATGTCGGGGCGAAGAACGACAGGCAAACTACAGGGTCCGGCCGGCGCGTCGTCGCGCCGCCCGGACCCTGAGCTTCACATCGTGGTTGCCGCTCCGGAAATCAGAGCTGGCCGCCGACGAAGACGGTGAGGTCGACGAGGCGGTTGGAGTAGCCCCACTCGTTGTCGTACCAGCCGACGACCTTGACCTGCTTGCCCTGCACCATCGTCAGGGAGGAGTCGAAGGTGCAGGAGGCCGGCCAGTTCACGATGTCGGAGGAGACGATCGCGTCCTCGGTGTAGTCGAGGATGCCCTTCAGCTGGCCCTCGGACGCCTTCTGGAAGGCGGCGTTGATCTCGTCCTTGGTGACCTCGCGGTCGAGCTCCAGGACGAGGTCGGTGACCGAGCCGGTCGGGACCGGGACGCGCATGGCGATGCCGTCCAGCTTGCCCTTGAGCTGCGGCAGGACCAGCGCGGTCGCCTTGGCGGCACCGGTGGAGGTCGGGATGATGTTCTCGGCTGCGGCGCGGGCGCGACGCAGGTCCGAGTGCGGGAAGTCCAGGATCCGCTGGTCGTTCGTGTAGGCGTGAACCGTCGTCATCATGCCCTTGACGATGCCGAAGTTCTCGTCGAGGACCTTGGCCATCGGCGCCACGCAGTTGGTGGTGCAGGAGGCGTTGGAGATGACGTGGTGGTTGGCGGCGTCGTACTTGTCCTGGTTGACGCCCATCACGATGGTGATGTCCTCGTCCTTGGCCGGAGCCGAGATGAGGACCTTCTTCGCGCCCGCGGCGATGTGCTTGGCGGCGTCGGCCTTCTTCGTGAAGATGCCGGTCGACTCGATGACGATGTCGGCGCCCAGCTCGCCCCAGGGCAGGTTCGCGGGGTCGCGCTCGGCGAACGTCTTGAAGGTGTTGCCGTCGACGGTGATGGTGTCTTCGGTGTGGGAGACCTCGGCCTTGAGGCGGCCCAGAATGGTGTCGTACTTGAGCAGGTGGACCAGGGTGGCGTTGTCAGTCAGGTCGTTGACACCGACGATCTCGATGTCCGCTCCCTGCTCCAGGAGCGCGCGGAAGTAGTTGCGGCCAATGCGGCCAAAACCGTTGATGCCTACGCGGATCGTCACGAACCGATCTCCTCGTTGGTGCGCCGGTCTGTCAGCCGGCGAGCTGTATGGGATGTCCCCGACCGCTTACGACCCTACCTCTCTGTGAGCTTCTCGGTGACATCGGCCGGGACCTGACACTCCCCCTCCTGCAGGGGGATTCCCGCGGCGCCCCGTACCGCAGGTCTGGGTACGGGGCGCCGCGGGCCTCCGAGCCGCGTCACTCAGAGTGAGCGGCAGGGGGTCCGTCGATCACCGGTTCAGGGAACGCAGTGATTTACCGACGAGTACCGCTCGATCCGCTGCCGTCGGCAGGTGTTCCAGGCCGAAACCGAGGAGCACCGTGTTACGCGTAGTGACCGAGGCATAGGACTTGTACAGCTCCCCGGAACGGGCCCAGTCGCCCGGGACTTGAGGGCTTCCGGCCGGGGAGCCCTGCGCGGTCCAGGCCCCCAGCGAGGTCTCGAAGCCCTCTGCGGCCTGGTCGGCGCCGCCCACGGAGAGGCGCGCCTCGTCCGCGAAGACGCCGCGGCCGCCGGAGCCCGGGTCGGTGACGTAGGAGAGCGAGACCTCGACGCTCTTGCCCGCGTACGCGCTCAGGTCGAAGGAGACCTGCTTCCAGCCGCCGGAGGAACCGGTGAAGCTGTTCCAGGTGCCGCTGGTGCCCTGCGGGGTGCACCCGCCGGAGGCCACGGTGAGGTAGTGGCGCAGGAACGGGTGGCCGTTCACGAAGAACCCGCCCTCGCACTCCTCGGGGACGGCGTTCCCGGTCTGTCCGCCCGCCTCGGGAAGGGTGGTCCAGTCCTCCCCGCCGGCCGTGTGCGCCTCCAGGACGGCGTGGTCGTAGCCCGGCTCGGTGTTCCAGTTCAGGGCCATCTTGAGCTGGGGCCTGTCGGCCGCGGTGACGCCGGTCAGGTCGATGGTGCGGGTGAGCCGCTTCCAGTCGTTGTCGTCGTGGGTGGCCGCGGCCATCCCGGCGCCGGCGTAGGGGGCGTACGGGTTCACGACCCCGGCGTACTGGCCCGCCTGCGCGCTCTTGAACTGCGGAAACTGCGCCGGCGGCAGGGCCTCGGAGGTCACCGCGTAGGAGCCGGGGGCGTTGAGGGGGTTGCCGGCGGCGTCGGCGAGGGCGCCCTTGGCCCCGGCGAGGGCGCCCGTGCCGGTGAATCCGGTGGCGCCGGTGACACTCGTACGGTCGTAGGCGCCGAGCCAGTACTGGCTGAAGTCGTCGGTGACGGCGCGCCCGACCTGGGCGTTGCCGCCCGCCAGCTCGCCGGCCTCGATCAGCTTGCCGCCCTCGTTCAGGAAGTCGCGGACCGCCAGCTGGGTGGGCCCGCCGGGGGTCTTGGCGCCGGTGTAGTGGACGGCCGTGCGGAAGTGGGAGAGCACACCGAGGTGGTGCGGTGCTCCCTGCGCCGCCACGTCCCAGACCGTCGCGGACTTGCCGTTGGCGCGCAGCGCGTCGACGTACTCCTGCGCGTGCTGGGCCGTGGCGCCCTCCTCGGCGATCACCAGCACGTCGGCGCCCCGCGGCCGCTCCGCGACCGTGTACGTGAAGTGCTCGCTGGTGGCCTTCCTCCCGGAGCGGTCCCGGCCGGTGAACCAGACCTCGACCTTGTCGCCGGGCTTCGCGCCGTCGACCGTGGCTCGGTACTCGTCGAACCAGTTGTTGTCCTCGCCGCCGTAGACCTGGCCGCCCTTCCACGGCTTGAGGCCTTCGTCGTGCGTGCGGCCGCCGTTGATCCGGAAGTTGAGCTGCTTGTCCTTCAGCGCCTTGCGGGCCGTGACGGAGACCGTCTGGCCCTCACGGCCGGCCGCGTAGGAGGTGGTGAAGGGGTCGAGGGTGAAGTCGGCGGCGCTCAGGCCGACGGAGGATTTGGGCTGGTCGGGGTGGGCGGCGGACTCGCCGACGGCCAGCGCGAAGGGGACGTTCTTGGCGAACTCGGCCTGGATCAGCTTCTCGTCGTCCGGGAAGTTGAAGCCGGACTGGCAGTCCTCGGGCTTCCACCGGTCGTTCGGGTCGCTCGCGGAGGCCGTCTGGCAGGTGGTCATCTCCGGCGTGAACATCATGATGCCGTTGACGTTGCCCGCGTGGCCGTCGGCCTCGCCGTTGGTGGTGTAGAGCTCGGAGGAGAGCTGGGGGTGGTAGCCGGGGACGGCCGGGTTCTCCGGGGTGCCGGCGAGCGCCTTGTAGGCGACGTCGTCGGGGGTCGGTGTGGCCACCTGCCAGCCCACTCCGTAGAGCAGCAGCTCGGATGCGGAGTGGTAGTTGATGGCGTACCGGAAGCCGATGCGCTTCTCGAACCGGTCGAGGGCGACGGTCTCGGGCTCGGAGGAGGCCTTGGGGCCGCGGTAGGTCTCGCTCGACGTGCTCGGGGAGGAGCCCTCGTTGTCGTAGCCCCACTTGTAGGCGAAGTTGCGGTTGAGGTCGACGCCGTCGCCCGCGGTGATGGCTCCGTCGCCGTTGTTGTCGCGCAGGTTCTTGCGCCAGAGCCTGTTGCCCCCGGGCGCGTGGGTGTAGTCGTATCCGTCGGGGTTGGCGGACAGCAGGAACCACAGCTCGGTGGAGTCCACCAGCTTGGTGATCCGCTGGTCCTTGCCGTAGTTGTCGAGGGTGTGGTGCATCAGCCGCCGGGTCATCTCGGGCGTGATCCACTCACGGGCGTGCTGGTTCGACATGTAGAGCACGGACGGCTTGTCGCCGTCCTTGGTCGTCCGGGCGTTCTTGGTGACCTTCAGCGCGAGGATGTCCTTGCCCTGGACGGTCTTGCCGATGGAGACGACCTTGGTGAGGGCGGGGTTGGCCTGCGCGGTCTTCAGGATCTCCTCCTGGAGGCCGCCCTTGCCGCCGTACGGGCGGAAGACCCCGTCGCCGGCGGCCCGGGAGCGCTCCGCCGCCTTGGCGGGGACCTTGCGCTCGGCGAGCTTCACGCCCTTCGCGGCGAGCTCCTTCGCCTGGCCGCCGGTGAGGAAGAGCTCGACGTGGGCGGTACCGGTCTGCGGGGCGCGCTCGGCGAGCTCGTGGGCGTCCTGGCCGGCCGCGAGCACCAGCGGGACCTGCTCCCTGGTGATGTCGGCGTCGTAGACGCGGACCTCGTCGGCGCCGGAGGCCGCGTCCGGCGCGGGCCGGGCGTGGGCCGCCACCGGTAAGGCGGCCAGTGTGGTTCCGAGGACGAGCGTGCCGGCGGCGAGGATCGATCTCGCGCGGTGCCTCATGTGCCCCCCTGGGCGTCGTGTGCCACGAAAGCGTTCGCCCGCCAGGCTCACGACCGGCCCATGCTCATGTCAATGGGGCGTGGCCGAAAGGGGCCCGCACGTGTGACGTGCGGGCCCCGTGAGGCCTACGGCCCTGTCCGAGGACGCGGGAGAGGGCCGACCGGCTAGCCGGCCATGTTGTCGGCCAGCTCCTCGCTGAGGTTGGACTCGGTGCCGGGGATGCCGAGGTCCTGGGCCCGCTTGTCGGCCATCGCCAGCAGGCGGCGGATCCGGCCGGCGACCGCGTCCTTGGTCAGCGGCGGGTCGGCGAGCGCGCCCAGCTCCTCCAGGGAGGCCTGCTTGTGCTCCATGCGCAGCCGGCCGGCCGCGGCCAGGTGCTCGGGCACCTCCTCGCCCAGGATCTCCAGGGCGCGCTGGACGCGGGCCCCGGCGGCCACCGCGGCCCGGGCCGAGCGGCGCAGATTGGCGTCGTCGAAGTTGGCCAGGCGGTTGGCGGTGGCGCGCACCTCGCGCCGCATCCGCCGCTCCTCCCACGCCAACACCGACTCGTGGGCGCCGAGCCGGGTCAGCAGGGCGCCGATGGCGTCGCCGTCGCGGACCACGACCCGGTCCACCCCGCGCACCTCTCGGGCCTTCGCGGCGATGGAGAGCCGACGGGCGGCGCCCACCAGGGCCAGGGCGGCTTCCGGACCGGGGCAGGTGACCTCCAGCGAGGAGGACCGGCCCGGCTCGGTGAGCGAGCCGTGGGCCAGGAAGGCGCCGCGCCAGGCCGCCTCGGCGTCACAGGTGGCCCCGGAGACCACCTGCGGGGGAAGACCCCGGATGGGGCGGCCCCGACCGTCCACGAGGCCCGTCTGGCGGGCCAGCTGGTCGCCCCCGGCCACGACGCGGACGACGTAGCGGCTGCCGCGGCGCAGTCCGCCGGGAGCCATGACCACGAGGTCCGAGGAATGGCCGAAGATCTCCAGGATGTCCTTGCGCAGGCGCCGGGCAGCGATCCCGGTGTCCAGCTCCGCCTCGATGACGATCCGCCCGCTCACCAGGTGCAGCCCGCCCGCGAACCGAAGAATCGCCGAGACCTCCGCCTTCCTGCAGCAGGTCCGGGTGACGGGGAGCCGGGAGATCTCATCCTTCACCGCTGGCGTCATCGCCATGGGCCGATCCTTCCATGCATCCGAAAAATACGGTCGTACGCGGCGGCGAGCAGCTCCGGATCATGCTTCGGAGAGCCGTCCTGCCTGGCCACGGGGGCCAGTTCGACCGCGGCACCGAACCGCTGTGCGGCATCGGCGAGGGACTCGCGGTCGGGCACGGCGGCCTGGTCGGCCAGCACCACGTCCAGGGCGAGTTTAGGGGCGTGTCGGGCCAAAACCTCCAAATGACGCTGCGGAGAGAAGCCCTCTGTTTCACCGGGCTGCGGCGCGAGGTTCAACGACAGGACCCGGCGGGCCTTGGTCTCCATCAGCGCGTCGAGGAGTTCGGGGACCAGCAGGTGCGGGATCACCGAAGAGAACCACGACCCGGGACCGAGCACCACCCAGTCCGCGTCCAGCACCGCGGCCACGGCCTCCGGCACGGCCGGCGGGTCGCCGGGCACGACGTGGACGGAGAGCACCTCGCCGGGGGTGGTGGCCACCGTGGCCTGTCCCCGGACGGTGTCCACGTCCTGCGGTCGGGCCGGGTCGTGGCCCCTGACCAGCGCCTGGAGCTCCAGGGGCACCGCCGACATGGGCAGGACCCGGCCCTGGGCGCCGAGGAGCTTCCCCACCAGGTCGAGGGCCTGGACCGGGTCGCCCAGCTGCTCCCACAGGGCGACGATCAGCAGGTTCCCGACGGCGTGCTCGTGCAGGGCGCCGGCGGACTGGAAACGGTGCTGGATGACGCGGGACCAGGTCTGGCCCCAGTCGTCGTCGCCGCACAGCGCGGCCAGCGCCTTGCGCAGGTCGCCGGGCGGCAGTACGCCGAGCTCCTCGCGCAGCCGGCCGCTGGAGCCGCCGTCGTCGGCGACGGTGACCACGGCCGTGAGCTCGCCGGTGATCCGGCGCAGGGCCGCCAAGGAGGCCGATAGCCCCATGCCGCCGCCGAGGGCGACGACCTTGGGTGCGGCCCCCTTGGGGGCTGCGCCGCGGCGCAGCCCGGTACGGCGGGCGCCGTCCTCGTCCCGTCCCGAGGTGAGACGGCGCAGGCGGCGCAGCCGCAGCGTGCGTCCGGTCACTCGCGCCCCATGTCCCGGTGGACCACGACGGTCTCGACTCCCTCGGAGGCGAGGCGGGCGGCGAGCTTCTCCGACATGGCGACACTGCGGTGCTTGCCGCCCGTGCAGCCGACCGCGATGGTCACGTACCGCTTGCCCTCACGGCGGTAGCCGGTGGCGATGAGCTGGAGCAACTCCGTGTAGCGGTCGAGGAACTCCTTGGCGCCGGGCTGGCTGAAGACGTAGCCCGACACCTCCGGGTTCAGACCGGTGAAGGGGCGCAGCTCGGGCACCCAGTGCGGGTTCGGGATGAAGCGGCAGTCGACGACCAGGTCGGCGTCGACGGGGAGGCCGTACTTGTAGCCGAAGGACATGACGGTGGCCCGCAGCTCGGGCTCCTCGTCGCCGGCGAACTGCGCGTCCATCTTGGCGCGGAGCTCGTGCACGTTGAGGCTGGAGGTGTCGATCACCAGGTCGGCGTCGCCGCGCAGCTCCCGCAGCAGGTCGCGCTCGGCGGCGATGCCGTCGACGATGCGGCCGTCGCCCTGGAGCGGGTGCGGGCGGCGGACCGACTCGAAGCGGCGGACCAGCGCGTCGTCGGAGGACTCCAGGAAGACGATGCGCCGGGTGACCCCGCGCAGCTCCAGGTCGGCGAGGGACTCGCGCAGGGCGTCGAAGAACTGGCGGCCGCGGACGTCGACGACGACGGCGATCCGCGCCACATTGCCCTGCGAGCGGGCGCCGAGCTCCACCATGGTCGGGATCAGGGCGGGCGGGAGGTTGTCGACGACGAACCAGCCGAGGTCCTCCAGACACTTGGCCGCCGTGCTGCGGCCGGCCCCTGACATGCCGGAAATGATCACCAGTTCGGGGATGGCCGCCTCGGCGGTATCTCCGGGCTCCGCTGTCGTGCCCGTAGTCACCTGTGCTCCGTCTCGGTCGTGCTCGGTCGTGTGGTCGGTGGTGTGCGCGGTCTCGTGCTCGGACGCGTGCTCGGTCATTGCTCGGTCCCCCGTTCGGACGATGTCCCCCAGCCACCGCTGGGGGTACTCCCTCCCACTGGCGCGGGATGGTCATCCTCAATGATCTCTCCTGTCGCCATGTTGACGGCAGGACCGGTGGGGACCGCCCGGGCGAGCGCCGCGGCCACGGTCTCGGCCGTCTTGCGGCCTATGCCCGGGACCTCGCAGATCTGGTCGATTGTCGCCTGTCTCAGCTTCTTCACCGAACCGAAGTGCTTGACCAGGGCCTGCTTGCGGCTCTCGCCGAGTCCCGGCACCTCGTCCAGGGGGCCGGACCTGAGCCGCTTGCCGCGCTTGTTGCGCTGGTACTGGATGGCGAACCGGTGGGCTTCGTCACGGACCCGCTGCAGCAGGTACAGGCCCTCGCTGCTGCGCGGCAGTACGACCGGGTCGTCCTCGCCGGGCAGCCAGACCTCCTCCAGCCGCTTGGCCAGGCCGCACACCGCCACGTCGTCGATCCCGAGCTCCTCCAGGGCCCGCTGGGCGGCGGCCACCTGCGGCTGCCCGCCGTCGACCACGACGAGCTGGGGCGGGTACGCGAAGCGCTTGGGCCTGCCCTCGTCCTCGGCCGGCTGCTCGTCGCCGTCCTCCGGGGACCACTCCCCGGTCTTCAGCTTCTCCTGGAGGTAGCGGCGGAACCGCCGGGAGACCACCTCGTGCATGGAGCGGACGTCGTCCTGCCCCGGATGCGACTTGATCTGGAAGCGCCGGTACTCGCTCTTGCGGGCGAGGCCGTCCTCGAAGACGACCATGGAGGCCACCACGTCCTCGCCCTGCAGGTGCGAGATGTCGAAGCACTCGATGCGCAGCGGCGCACTGTCCAGCTCCAGGGCCCCGGCGATCTCCTCCAGGGCCCGGGAGCGGGTGGTGAGGTCGCTGGCGCGCTTGGTCTTGTGCAGGGCCAGGGACTGCTGCGCGTTGCGGTGCACGGTCTCCATGAGCGACTTCTTGTCCCCGCGCTGCGGCACGCGCAGGCTGACCTGGGAGCCGCGGCGCTCGGCGAGCCACAGCGCGAGCGCGGCGGCGTCGTCGGGGAGCGCCGGGACCAGCACCTCCTTGGGTACGGCCTCGCCCTTCTCCTCCCCGTACAGCTGCTGGAGGGCGTGCTCGACGAGCCCCGCGGTGTCGACGGCCTCGACCTTGTCGGTGACCCAGCCGCGCTGGCCGCGGACCCGGCCGCCGCGTACGTGGAAGATCTGGACGGCGGCTTCGAGCTCGTCCTCGGCGACCGCGACGAGGTCGGCGTCGGTGGCGTCGGCGAGCACGACGGCGTTCTTCTCCATGGCCCGGCGCAGCGCCCCTATGTCGTCGCGCAGCCGGGCGGCCTTCTCGTACTCCATCTCCTCGGCGGCCTCGCGCATCTGGCGTTCGAGGCGGGAGAGGTAGGTGCCGGTGCGGCCGGCCATGAAGTCGCAGAAGTCCTCGGCCAGTTCGCGGTGCTCCTCGGGGGTGACGCGGCCGACGCAGGGCGCGGAGCACTTGCCGATGTAGCCGAGCAGGCAGGGGCGGCCGATCTGGGCGGACCGCTTGAACACCCCGGCGGAGCAGGTGCGCACGGGGAAGACCCGCAGCATCAGGTCGACGGTCTCGCGGATGGCCCAGGCGTGCCCGTACGGTCCGAAGTAGCGCACGCCCTTCTTCTTGGGGCCGCGCATGACCTGGACCCGGGGGTACTGCTCGTTCATGGTCACGGCAAGGGAGGGGTAGCTCTTGTCGTCCCGGTACTTCACGTTGAACCGGGGGTCGAACTCCTTGATCCAGGAGTATTCGAGCTGGAGCGCCTCGACCTCGGTGGAGACGACGGTCCACTCGACGGAGGCGGCCGTGGTCACCATCGTGGCGGTACGGGGGTGCAGGCCGGCGACGTCCTGGAAGTAGTTCGCCAGGCGTTGGCGCAGGCTCTTGGCCTTCCCGACGTAGATCACCCGGCGGTGCTCGTCGCGGAATCGGTAGACCCCCGGGGAGTCGGGCACCTGTCCCGGCGCGGGGCGGTAACTGGAAGGGTCGGCCATGCCAACACCCTACTTGCGGGGACCGACAACCCGGCAGCACCGGCTCGGCCGGGCGGGCGGCGCAGGCCCGGGCCCACCGGCACGGGCCGGCCGGATCCAGCCCCGCCGGCGTTTGCGGCCCGGGGTCCGTGCGGAGCCCGGTGAACGGCAGAAGGGCGGGGGGACGGTCCCGCAGGGCCCGGCGTCCGGGGGGACGGCCGAGCCCTGCGGGGGTCGGGGGGTGCCCGGCGGATCAGACCTGCGCGGCCCGCCGGCGCCGGCGCAGCAGGGCGGCCGATCCGGCTGCGCCGAGCGCCAGTGCGCCGGCGGCTCCCGCCACCACGGGCACGTCGGCCCCGGCGGCGGCGGGTGCCGCCGTGTCGAAGCCGCCGGCCTTGCCGGCCTTGGCGTAGGCGGAACCGGGGAGCTTGTCCCCGTACGCCTTCACCACACGGGTGCGGTAGGCGGCGAGGGTGGTCCCGCCGTCGCCCACCGCCCGTACCGCGTCCTCGTCCAGCGGGAGGACCCGGCTGTCCCCGGCGACGTACCAGGCGTCGGTCTGCGGCTCCCGGAACACCGTGCCGCCGGGCAGTTTCGCGGCGCCCAGCTGCGCGTAGCGGAACTCGTCGTCGCCGGTGGCGATGTTCACCACCTGCCAGCCCGCCCCGGTCCTGGCGGTCCACAGCGAGGCCTGCTGCCCGTCGGAGGAGACCGCCTTCGTGGCGAGGAACTCCAGACGGGCCACGGACGCGCCGGGCCTGCCCGCGACGAAGTCCGGGGAGAGGTAGTGGACCGGGACCGCCTCCCCCTGGATGCGGGGCTGTGCGGCGGCCACCGTGACCTTGCCCTCCCGGGCGAAGAACCGGGAGAGGGTGGCCAGGGTGTCGGGGGCGGCGGCCGCCCGGCCCGCCTCGGCCCGGGTCTCGGCGGTGACCGACCGGGGCTGCGGCACGGGTGTGGCGGAGGCCTGCGGGGTCAGGCCGAGGGCCAGGCCGGCGGTCGCGGCGAGCACGGCCGCGGCGGTGCGTACGGTCGCGGTCATGGCGCTCACACCCCGATCCGGTAGAGCGAGTGGGTCCAGGAGAAGGTGCTGTTGTCCACGTACCAGGCGTGGGAGGCCCAGTTGTAGCGGTCGCTGGACGGCCACGGATCGCCCCAGTAGACCCAGCCGTTCGCGGTGTCGTAGCCGTAGATCACGTGCATGTGGCCACCGCCGTTGGACCACTGGATCCGGGTCTCGATCGGGCGGTTCGCGTCGATCTCGGTCTGTACGGTGCTGTAGCGGAGCCAGCCGTTCACGTACGAGCCGGGGCTGATCCCGGCCCAGTTCAGGGCGGTCTGGACGTTGCCCAGGGTGGCCTGGTTGTTGGGGCAGTCGTAGCCCTGAGGGCGGTTGAAGGCAGCGTTGCAGAACTGGTTCTGGGTGTAGGTGCGGCCGAACCACGTGGCGATCGTGTTGCCGCTGGCGGCCCAGCACCAGTTGGTCTTCTGCTGCGCCTGCATGGTGATGTTCAGGCGCTTGGCGGACAGGGCGGAGTCGGTACCGGCACCGGCACCGGCGGCGGAGTCGGTACCGGCACCGGCGGCGGTGGCGGTGGCGGTGGGCAGGGCGAAGAGCACGGCGGTGAGGACGGCGGCCAGGGACAGCCGCCGGTTTCGGTTGCGCATCGCGTTCCTCCCGTGGGGGGAGTGGGGATGGAGGAGCGCGTCCGGACGCTGAGGAGGAGCATCAAGGTGTTGTCGCGATCAGGTCAACACGCTTCAATACGCGGTGACATTGCAGTGTGAACGGCGGGACCGCCGTGTGAACGGCTGCCGTCCTTTCACCTGGACCCCGGACGCCCACGGCAGACCCTCCCGTCCCACCGCGGGTGAACGTTCACAGAAGGAGCCGCCATGCGGTCGACGGGGCAGGGCGCGGCGAGCACCGAGGACATCGCGCACCTGCTGCGCACCGGGCCCTTCCATCTGGCGCTGCGCGCCGCGCTCACCGCTCGCGGGCTGCCGCTGCACCGCGTCCAGCACCGGCTGGCCGCCCGCGGCATCAAGGTCGGAGTGACCAGCCTCAGTTACTGGCAGCAGGGCGCCCGCCACCCGCGCCGCCCCGAGTCCCTGCGGGCCGTACGGGCCCTGGAGCAGATCCTCGAACTGCCCACGGGCACGCTGCTGCGGCTGCTGACCGAGTCCGGGCGGGGCGCCGGGCCGGAAGCGGTCCGTCCGCCGTCCCGCTCGTACCGGGCGCTGATCAGCGTGGGGGCGGCCGTGGAGGAGCTGCTGGCCGGCATGGAACTGCCCGCCGACGGCGGCCTGCACACCGTCGGCCACCACGAGCGGGTGCGCATCGGAGGCGCCGGCGAGCTGCTGGGCCGCGAGTCGCAGCACGTCGTACGGGCCCACCGCGACGGGGTCGACCGCTACCTCGCCGTCCACCACGGCGACCCGGGGTGCGACCCGGCCCGGGTGCGGGTCCAGGCGCACGACAACTGCCGCACCGGCCGGGTGCGCTGGCACGGCGAGGCGGAGGTGCTCGTCGCCGAGCTGCTCTTCGACGCCCGGCTGCGCGCCGGGGACACGTACGTCTTCGGGTACGGCTTCGAGGACGGGACCGGCGGCCGCAGCACCGAGTACGTCCGCGGGTTCAGCTACACCGGCGGGCAGTACGTGCTCCAGGTCCGCTTCGACGAGGCGGCGCTGCCGGTGCGCTGCCGGCGCTTCACCCGCTCCGGCCCGGGGGCGCCGAGCAGGGACCTCGCCGACCTGACCCCGAGCGGGCGCCACCGGGCGGTGCACCTGGTGGAGCCGACGGTGCGGCGCGGGATCCTCGGCATCGCCTGGGACTGGGCCTAAGGCCGTGTTTTGGAAGGAGAAAGGTGGCAGGCCCTGTAAGGCTCTCGGGTGCGATTGATCCCTATACTGCGCGCCATGGAGTACATAAGGATCAGGCGGGCCACTGGGATAGATGCTGAGGGGCTCACCGCTCTGGTGCAGGAGTCCCAGGCGTACCGTGGCCAGTACGCCAGCGTCATCGTCGGCTACAAGGTGACCGCTGCCTACATCGAGCGGCATCAGGTCTTCGCCGCAATCGATATCACTGGTCAGCTCGTGGGTTTCTACTCCCTGATACTGGATCCCGCCGAGTTGGACTTGGCGTTCGTCTCCGACGAGGCGCAGGGGACGGGGGTGGGGAAGCTCTTGATGGAGCACATGCTCGACCAGGCGCAGAGTGCGGGTTTGACCGATGTGCGGGTCGTGTCGAATCCGCCGGCGGAACGGTTCTACCTCCGCATGGGTGCCGAGCGGGTCGGCGTCGTGGCCCCCACGCCGCCGAAGGTCACGTGGGACCGTCCGGAGCTGCGGTTCGTCGTGAGCCGCCAGCGTGTCATCGGCACCGAGGTCACAGCCATTCGTTGATCGCGGCGACCAAGACGGTGGCCGCGAAGCGCACCGCGAGCTTGTCGAACCGGGTGGCCACAGCCCGGTTCCGTTTCAGCCGGTTGATGCCGCACTCAACTGCGTGACGGGCCTTGTAGTCCTCACGGTCGAAGGCCGGAGGCCGCCCGCCGACGGTGCCCCGGCGCTTGCGGTGGCCGGCCTGATCGGCATGTTCCGGAATCGTGCAGCGGATTCCCCGCCGACGCAGGTAGGCACGGTTCGCGCGCGATGAGTACGCCTTGTCACCACGGACCCGCAACGGACGAACTCGTGGCCGGCCCAGGCCGAGGCGAGGGACCCGGATGGCTCCCAACACGGCTGTGAACTGCGGGCTGTCTCCCCACTGCCCGGCTGTGACCAGCAGCGATAACGGCTTTCTGCCCTTGTTCACAGGCCAGGTGATTCTTCGTGGTCCAACCGCCGCGGGAACGGCCCAGGCCGTGATCGTCGGGTTCGGCCTGGCGGCCGCCCGGTGGTTCCTTCTGGGTCTGGCCGTCGCGCCGGGCACCGGCCGCGTGCTGATGGGCCCGGCAGATCGTGGAGTCGACGTTCACCTCCCAAGTGATCAGCCCGGCTGCGTCCGCCCGGGCCTGCAACCCGGTGAACACCGCCGCCCAGACACCATCGCGTTGCCAGCGACGGAAGAGCCCATAGACCGTCTGCCACGGACCGTATTCCGTCGGCAGATCCCGCCACGGGGCCCCAGTCCGCACCCGCCGGCGGTATCCCGTCGATCAACCGCCGCCGGCACACCGAAGGCCTGCCCAACATCGCGACCGGCAACAACGGCCCCAGCACCGCCCACTGGTCATCCGAAAGATCCCCTCGCCCCACACCGAGATCATCACGGCACGAGGCGAGACACGGACCCAGTTCTAAAACACGGCTTTAGCCGGCACGCCGGCGGGCGGCGGGTGCGGTCAACCGGCGATGAGCCTGCCGTTCTCGGCCCTGACGGGGACGGCGGGCAGCGGGTCGGCGGCCGGGCCGCGCAGCACCTTGCCCGTCGCCACGTCGAAGCGGCTGCCGTGGCAGGGGCAGTTGCCCTCCCCCTCGACGATCTTGTCCAGGACGCAGCCGGCGTGCGTGCACTGGGCGCTGAACGCCTTGTACTGGCCTTCGGCGGGGCAGCTGACGACCAGCTTCCGCTCGCGGAACAGCTTCGAGCCGCCGACCGGCACCTCGGACGCGGCTCCGAGCTCGACCGGGGCGGTGGGGACCGCCGGGGAGCCGGATCCGCTGTTGCCCTCGGGGGAGCAGGCCGCGAGCGTCGCTCCGGCGCCGGCCGCCCCGACGAGCGCGGCGGCGCCCTTGAGGACGGTACGGCGGGCCGGGGGTATCTCCCGGCGGGGCGAGGGGAGGGACGGCGAGGCGGACATGTGGTGCTCCTGGTTCGGACTGCGGCGGCCGGCACTCCGTCGGCCGGGCCCACCCGACGATACCGGCGGCCGATGGGATAGCTTCCCCCGCGTGATCGTCGTCGGCGGAGAAGCCCTGATCGACCTGGTGCCCGTGGCGCAGCCGCCGGGCGCGCTGCTGCCGCGGCCGGGCGGGGGGCCGTACAACACCGCGCTGGCGCTGGGCCGGCTCGGTGCGGACGTCGCCTTCTGTTCCAGGGTCTCGACGGACGGCTTGGGCGAAAGCCTGCTGGCCGGGCTGCGGGCGGCCGGGGTCGACCTCTCGCTGGTCCAGCGCGGCCCGGAGCCCACCACCCTCGCCGTGCCCTCGCTGGCCCCGGACGGCTCGGCGGCGTACGGCTTCTACGTGGAGGGCACGGCGGACCGGCTGTTCACCCTGCCCGGCGCGCTTCCCGCGAGCGCCCGCGCCCTGGCCCTCGGCACCTGCTCGCTCGCGCTGGAACCGGGCGCGAGCGCGTACGAGGCCCTGCTGCGCCGGGAGTCGCGGCGCGGGCTGCTGACCCTGCTCGACCCCAACATCCGGCCCGGGCTGATCCCGGACCCGGAGGCCTACCGGGCCCGGTTCCGCGGCTGGCTGCCGTACGTGTCCGTCCTCAAGCTGTCGGAGGAGGACGCCCGGTGGCTGGGCGGCCGGGTGGAGGACTGGCTGGCGGCGGGGCCGTCCGCGGTGGTGCTCACCCGGGGCGACCAGGGACTGACGGTCCGGACGCGGGAGGGCGCGGAGCACGCGGCGGCCGCCCGTCCGGTCGCGGTGGTCGACACGATCGGTGCGGGCGACACGGTCAACGCGGCGCTGCTGCACCGGCTGACCGCCCCCGGGCGGTCCGGCCCGGTGGACTGGCCCGCCGTCCTGGCCCATGCCGCCCACGCGGCCGCCCTGACCTGCACGCGGGCGGGCGCCGAGCCGCCGTACCCGGGAGAGCTCGGCGCCTAGCCCGGCCCACGCGCCGGCGCACGGCTCAGCGGAGGGCGGCCCACAGGGTACGGGCCACGGCGGGGGCGAACTCCTCGACGGGCTGGACGACTTCCGCGCCGGAGAAGTGCAGGAAGAAGGCCCGCTGGAAGCAGGCGCCGAGCAGCAGCGCGGCGGCGGCCGCGGGATCGGCGTCCGGGCGCAGCCGCCCGCGGTCCTGCTCCCGGCGCAGGTGCGCGGTCAGGGCGTCGCGTACGACGTGCGGCCCGGTGCCGATCTGCTGGACGCCCTCGCGGTGCCGGGTCAGCAGTGCGGGCTCGGCGAAGAGCGAGGCCGCCATGGGCATGGCGTCCGCGTAGAAGAGGGAGGCGTGCCGGGCGATGGCGGCGAGGCCGTCCTCCACGGAGCGCTCCGCGTGGTCCCCCCCGAGCTCGGCCATGAGCGGTCCGGCGTTGGGCGTGCGCTCCATGAGCACCCGCACGAACAGCTCCTCCTTGTTCGCGTAGTACTTGTAGAGCGCGGCCTCCGAGCAGCCCGCCTCCCGGGCGATGGCCTTCGTCGTGGTGTTGGCCAGGCCGATGGTGCGCATCAGCGTCTCGGCGGCGTCGAGCAGCCGCTCGGGCGTGGGACGGCTTGACTTCGAGGTGAGCATTCACTCACTCTAGGGGCATCCAAGGGTGAGTAAATACTCACCCACCTTGGGGAGGCGGGAGCTCAGCCATGGAACTCACGGTGTTCGGAGCCTCGGGCGGCGTAGGCCGCGAGGTCGTCCGCCAGGCGCTCGACGCAGGTCACGAGGTGACGGCGGTGGTCCGGGACCCGGCCCGGCTGGGGGTTGCGGCCCACGACCGGCTCCGGGTGGCGGTCATCGCCGACCTCACGGACGAGGACGCCCTGCTCCCCGTCCTCTCCGGCCGCTCGGCGGTGATCTCGGCGCTGGGAGCGGCCGGCAACAAGCAGGCACGGCTGGCTCCGGTCACGGGGCCGGCGCTACGGGCCATCGTGAGCGCCATGGACCGGGCCGGGGTGAGCCGCCTCGCGGCGGTCAGCGCGGCCCCGGTGGGGCCGGACGTGACGGACGACGGGTGGTTCAGCAGGAAGGTCTTCCTTCCGCTGCTGCGGAGGGCGCTGCGGGACCTGTACGCGGATCTGGCCGTCATGGAGGCGGCGATCCGCGCGAGCGGCACGCAGTGGACGGTGATCCGGCCGCCGCGCCTGCTGAACCGGCCGGGCACCGGCCGCTACCGCAGGGTGGTCGGAGCGAATGTGCCGGGGGGCCGGGTCATCGCCCGCGCGGACGTCGCGGACGCCCTCCTGACCTCCCTGGCGGACCCCTCGACCCTCCATCAAGCGGTGGGCGTCGCCGCCTGACCCGGGCCCCCGCGGGCTCGACCCCGTCCAGGCGCTGACCCTGCTGCGCGGCGACTGGCACACCGGGTACGACCCGCACGAGCACCGCATCGCCCCGCTGTGC
>NZ_JBEZBN010000064.1:0-31502 GCF_040647115.1 Streptomyces sp. NPDC044571 | reverse complement strand
TGTACCGGACCGGCGACCTGGTGCGCCGCCGCCCCGACGGCACCCTCGACTACCTCGGCCGCACCGACCACCAGGTCAAGATCCGCGGCATGCGCATCGAACTCGGCGAGATCGAAGCCGCCTTGCGCACCACCCCCGGCGTCCGCGAGTGCGTCGTCACCGCGCGCACCGACGCGCAGGGGTTCACCCAGCTCACCGCCTACGTCGTCGCCGCCGACCCGGACGACGCCCCCGCGCCCGCCGTGCTGCGCGCCCGGCTCCTGGACCGGCTGCCCGGCCACGCCGTGCCCTCCGCCTTCGTCGCCCTCGACACACTGCCGCTCAGCCGGCACGGCAAGACCGACCGCGCCGCCCTCCCCACGCCCGACGCGTCCGCCGTCGACAGCGGCGCCGGCCACGTGGCGCCGCGCACCGGGGTCGAACACCTGGTGGCCGGGGTCTGGCAGGAGGTCCTCGGCACCGAACGGGTCGGCGTCTTCGAGGACTTCTTCGCCCTCGGCGGGCACTCCCTGCTGGTCTCCCAGGTGCTCGCCCGGCTGGAGCGGGCCTGCGGCGCGCGGATCTCCGTACGCGACTTCTACAACCAGCCCACCGTCGCCCAGCTCGCCGCCCTGATAGCCACCGCCGAGGGCGGCTCCCGCGGACTCGGCCCCCGACTCGCGGGGGAGGCCCCCGCCCTCTCCTTCGCACAGGAGCGGATGCTCTTCCTGCACCTGCTCCAGCCCGTCGGCGGGCTGTACAACGTGGCCGTCCCCTTCGAACTCCACGGCACGCTCGACACCGCAGCCCTCCAGGCCGCGTTCGACGAGATCGTCCGCCGCCACGAGAACCTGCGGACCCGCTTCGAGCTGGGCAACGGCACCCCCGTACCGGTGGTGGACCCCGACGTCCGCTGCCCGTTCACCGTCATGGACGCGAGCGGGGCCGCAGACCCGGCCGCCGAAGCCGCCGCCGTGGTCCGCCGCGACGCCGAGACCGCCTTCGACCTGGAGGCCGGACCGCTGCTCCAGGTCACCCTCGTCCGCACCGCTCCCGACCGGCACACCCTGAGCCTGACGGTCCACCACATCGCCTTCGACGGCTGGTCGGTCGACGTGCTCATCGGCGAACTGGAGGCGTTGTACGACGCGTTCGTCCAGGGCAGGCCCTCCCCGCTGCCCGAGCTCCGGCTCCAGTACGCCGACTACGCGGCCTGGCAGCGGGCCGAACTCCAGGGCGTGGCCCTGCAGGACCACCTCCACTACTGGCGCTCGTACCTCGCCGGGGCCCCGCACGCCCTCGACCTGCCGACCGACCGCACCCGCCCGCCCGTCCCCGACTTCGCCGGCGACGCCGTCGCCTTCACCGTCGACCCCGAGCTGACCGCACGGCTGCGCACCCTGTCGGAGCGCTCCCGCTCCACCGTCTTCATGACGGCCATGGCCGCCTACAGCTCCTTGCTGCACCGGCTCAGCGGCCAGGACGACCTGTGCGTCGGCTACTTCTCCGGCAACCGCACCGCCATCGAGACGGAGCCGCTCATCGGCCTCTTCGTCAACACCCTCCCCATCCGCTCCCGCACCGAGGCCGGGCAGACCTTCGCCGACCACCTCGAACGGGTCCGGGACTCGGTCCTCGGCGCGCACGGCCACCGTGACCTGCCCTTCGAGCTCCTCGTCGACGAGGTGCAGCCGGAGCGTGACGTCTCCCGGCACCCCGTCTTCCAGACCGCCTTCGGCTACTACCCGGCCATGGCGGGCGGGCCGGCGGACGAGACCGGCCCCGGCCTGCGCATCACCGCCGCCGACCACCGGCCCGACACCTGGATGTCCAAGTTCGACCTCAGCCTCTACCTGACCGAGACCGGCAACGGCACCCTCGCCGGTGAACTGGAATACTCCACCGCCCTGTTCGACCGGAGCACCGTCGAACGGTTCGCCGCCTGCTACCTGCGCCTGCTGCGCGCCGTCACCGAGAGCCCCGGCACCGCCCTGGACGCGCTGCCGCTCCTCGACGACAGCGACCGGCTCCGCCTCCTCCAGGACTGGGCCGGCCCGGTCGCCGAGGTTCCGCGGGCCACCCTGCCGGAGCTGTTCGAGGCCCAGGCCGCCGCGACCCCGTCCGCCCCCGCCGTCCACCACGCCGGGACCTCCCTCGACTACGCGACCCTGGACGCGCAGGCCGGCCGGCTCGCCCGCCTGCTGGCCGGACGCGGCGTCGGCCCGGGCGACTTCGTCGCCGTGGCGCTGCCCCGCACCGAGCAGCTCCTCGTCGCCGTCCTCGCCGTGCTCAAGGCCGGCGCCGCCTACGTCCCGGTCGACCCGGCCTACCCGGCCGACCGGATCGCGCTCATGGTGGAGGACGCGGGCCCCGCCCTCGTGCTCACCGCCGCCGCGGTGCGCGACCGGGTCCCCGCATCCACCGCCGCGCCCTGCCTCATCCTGGACGACCCGGACACCGCCGCGGCCGTCGCCGCCCTGCCCGGACACCCCCTGACCGACACCGAGCGGACCGCCCCGCTCCACCCCCTGCACCCCGCCTACGCCATCTACACCTCCGGCTCCACCGGCCGCCCCAAGGGGGTGGTCGTGGCCCACCGCAGCGTCGCCAACCTCGCCGCCTGGGCCGGGGAGGACTTCCCCGGCGGAGCCCTGGACCGGGTGCTCGCCGCCACCTCGCTCAACTTCGACGTCTCCGTGTTCGAGATGTTCGGGCCGCTCCTCAACGGCGGCTCCGTGGAGGTCCTGGCGTCCCTGCTGAGCCTGGCCGACCCGGCCGCCGGCGCCTACCGCGCCTCGCTGCTCAGCGCGGTCCCCTCGGCCCTCGCGCACCTCGTCGCCACCGGATCCGTCCGGGCGGAGGCCGACACCGTGGTCCTCGCCGGGGAACCGCTCGCCGCACAGGCGGCCCGGGACATCGCCGGCGCGGTCGGTGCCGGCCTGGTCGGCAACCTCTACGGCCCCACCGAGGCCACCGTCTACGCCACCGCCTGGTACGCGGCGGAGGTCGGCGACGGCACCCCGCCGATCGGCCGGCCCTTGCGCAACACCCGGGCGTACGTCCTCGACAGCGCCCTGTGCCCGGTCCCGGTGGGCGTGGTCGGCGAGCTGTACCTCGCCGGGGCGGGCCTCGCCCAGGGCTACCTGGACCGTCCCGGCCTGACCGCGGACCGCTTCCTGCCCGACCCCTACGGCGAGCCCGGTACCCGGATGTACCGCACCGGCGACCTGGTCCGGTGGACGGCCGACGGCGACCTGGTCTGCCTGGGCCGCGCCGACCAGCAGGTCAAGATCCGCGGCCACCGCATCGAGCCCGGCGAGGTCGAGGCACAGCTGACGGCCCACCCGGACGTGTCGCAGGCCGTCGTCGGTGTCGACCAGGGCCCCGGGGACGACCGGAGGCTCGTCGCGCACCTGGTGTGCACCCGCCCGGTGTCCACCGAGGAGCTGCGCGCGCACCTGGCCGCCCGCCTGCCCGGCTACATGGTGCCCGCGGCCTTCGTCCTGCTCGACGCCCTGCCGCTGAACGTCAACGGCAAGGTGGACCGGGCCGCCCTGCCCGCCCCGCAGGACGCCGACGCCCGGGGCGGCGCCGACCACGTCCCGCCCACGACACCGCTGGAGAAGGAGCTCGCCGACATCTGGGCCGACGCGCTCGGGGTGGAGCGGGTGGGCCTGCTCGACAACTTCTTCTCCCTCGGCGGCCACTCGCTCCTCGTGACCCGGATCAGCTCCCGGATCAGGCAGCAACTGGGCGTGGACGTCGACCTCATCGCCTTCTACACGACGCAGAACCTGGGCGAACTCGCCCAGCACCTCACGCAGCTCACGCAACCGGCCGCCGCGCTGTGACGTACGCGGACCGAAAGGGGAAGACAGTGACCAGCACGGTAGACGAGTCAGTGGTACGCAAGGCCGACGCACGGACGCACGGGGCGGGCGAGGCACTGGGGACGACCGGGACCTCCGGGCCGGCTCTCGGCACGGCATCCGCCGAGGTGACCTTCCACCTGGGGCCGGCGGCCCGGCGCGAGCTCGCCGACGCCGCCCGGCGGCTCGGCGTCCAGGAGCCGTCCGTCCTGCTCGCGGCGGTCCTGGCCACCCAGTTCCGGCACACCCGCCGGGAGAATGCCGAGGTCCGCACCGCGCCCGGCCGGCAGCGGGTGGTGCCGGTGACGGCCGCCGCGGGCCAGTCCTTCGCCGAGCTGGCGCGCGCCGTCGACACGGCTCTGGCCGCGGGCCCGTCCGCCGAAACGACCGCGGCCGCCGAGCCGGCCGGGCCCGCCGAACCCGGCGCCCGGGCCGGGCGCCACGGGCGGGGGGTGAGCGCGGACCACTCCGCGGTGGAGCGGGTCCTCTTCCGGTGGACCGCGGCCCCGGCCGCCCCCGACCCGGTGCCGGCCACCGGCCCGGGCACGGTCGTACGCTGCCACGCCGAGGCCGGTGACGGCTCCCTCTCGGGCGGCCTGCGCCCTGCCGACCTGCCCGCCGGAGCCACCCCCTCCGGCTGGGCCGCCGCCCTGCTCACCCTGCTCACCGACGCCACGGCCCGCCCCCAGGCGCGCCTGGACGAACTGGCGCTGCTCTCCGAGGTCCGCCGGGCCGAGGCGGCGGAGGCGGCCAACACCGGCCACGAGAGCTACCCGGACCTGCGGCCGATCCACGCCGCCTTCGAGGAAGCGGCCCGCCGCGACCCGGGGGCCGTCGCGGTCGAAGCCGGCGGCCGGGCCACCACGTACGGCGAACTCGACGGCCGCGCCAACCTGCTGGCCGCCTCCCTGGCCGAGGCCGGAGTCGGCCAGGAGAGCCTGGTCGGGGTCTGCGTCGAGCGCTCCGCCGAGCTGCTGGTGGCCCTGCTCGCCGTCCTCAAGCGCGGCGCGGCCTTCGTCCCGCTCGACCCGGCCCTGCCCGTGGCGCGGGTCGCGGTGGTCACCGCCGACGCCCGCGTCACCGCCGTGCTGGCGGGGCAGTCCCAGCGGGAGCGGCTCGCCGACCTGCCCGCACCGCTGCTGGCCGTGCCCGCCGAAGGCTCGGCCCCGCACCCGCCGCAGGTGGAGGTCACCCTCGACCACGCCGCGTACGCGTACTACACCTCGGGCTCCACCGGCACCCCCAAGGGTGTGGTCATCGACCACCGGTGCGCCGCGGGGCGGCTGGAGTGGCTCGGCCGCCGCTACGGGCTGCAGCGCGGGGACCGGGTGATCCACAAGACCCCGCTCATCTTCGACGTGGCGATCTGGGAGCTGTTCGGTCCGCTGGCGGCCGGCGCCACCGTGCTGATGGCCGATCCGGGCGCCGAGTCCGACGTGGTTCACCTGAGCCGGCTCCTGGCGACCGAGCGGACCGTGTTCGCCCACTTCGTGCCCTCGATGCTGAACGCCTACCTCGACCTCGCCCCGGACACCCCCGCACCCGACCTGCGGTGGGTCCAGCTGTCCGGCGAGGCCGCCGGAAGCCACCTGCTGGAACGATTCCGCAAGCGGTTCGACGCCGAACTCCACAACCTCTACGGCCAGACCGAGACGTCCGAGGTCGCCGGCTGGGAGGGCCGCTCGTACCCGGGAGAGGGCGGACTGCCGCTGGGCCGGCCCCTCGGTATCTACCGCCTCTTCGTCCTCGACGAGGAACTCCGCCCCGTCCCGCCCGGAGTCCCCGGCGAGCTGTGCGTCTCCGGCACCGGCGGACTCGCGCGCGGCTACCTCGGCCGAGCCCCGCTGACCGCCGAGCGGTTCGTACCGCACCCCTACGCCCTCACCCCGGGGGAGCGGCTCTACCGCACCGGCGACCTGGTCGCCCGCGGCGACGACGGGCAGCTGCACTACCTGGGCCGGGTCGACGGCCAGGTCAAGATCCGCGGCTGCCGCGTGGAGACCGGCGAGGTCGAGGCGGTCCTCGCCGGCCACCCCGCGGTCCGGGCCTGCGCCGTGTCCGTCTTCCACGACGAGGACGGCGCCGCCCAACTCGCCGCGTACGTGGTCACGGACGGCGCCCATGCCGCCGGATCCCCTGCCGCCGGCGGGGCCGGCGCGGTCGTCGAGGAGCTCGCCGCCCACGCCGCCCGCCGGCTGCCCGGCTACATGCTGCCCGCGGTCTACGTGCCGGTCGATGCCCTGCCGTACACCCCCTCCGGCAAGCTGGACCGGCTGCGGCTGCCCGCCCCCACGGCCGCCGACCGGGCGGCCCGCAGCGCCGGCGAGGCACCGGGCACCGCACTGGAGGAGCAGGTCGCCGTCCTGTGGCAGGGGGTGCTCGGCGTCGACCGGATCACCCGTACCGACAACTTCTTCTCGATCGGAGGGAACTCGCTGAAGTCCCTCCAGCTCCTCAACCGCGTCAACACCACCTTCCAGGTGCAGGTCTCCGTCCGCGACTTCTTCGGCAACCCCACCGTGGAAGGCCTGGCCGCCGCCGTGGAGAAGGCCCTGACCGACCTGGTCGCCGGGATGACGGACGAGGAGGCGGCTACACTCCTGAGCCGGCTGTGATCGAAGCGGCGGGACGCCGTCCGGGCGACGGGCGGCGGAAGGGCTCGGCGGTGGGTGCGATGGGTACGACGGGCGAGGGCGGCGCGACGGACGCCGGGGGCTTAGGGCCCCGGCGGATCGAGGGGCTCCTGCCAAGCGAGGGGCTCCTGCGGATCGAAGGGGCGACGGAGAACAACCTCCACGACGTCGACGCCGCTTTCTCCGACGGCATCACGGCCGTGGTCGGCGCCTCCGGATCCGGGAAGTCCTCCCTGGTCTTCGACACCCTCTACCGCGAGGCCAGGCACCGCTTCCTGGCCACCCTGGCCGCCGCCCCGGGCGGCGGCTCCGGCCGCGCCGCCCGGGTCCGCGCCGTCCACGGCCTGCGCCCTGCCGTCGCCGTCGGCCAGAACGTCCTCAACCGCAACCCCCTCTCCACCGTCGCCACGGCCGCCGGCATCCACCCCTTCCTGCGGGTGCTGTTCGCCCGCTTCGCCGTCACCCGCTGCCCGCACTGCGCCGCGGCGAACGAGACCCTGGCGGCCGAGGAGCAGCTCGCGGTGGTCCGGGCGGCGGCCGACGCCGCCGGCGCGGTCGAGGTCGCCGCCCCACTGGTGCGCGGCGCCGAGGGCGGCCACACCCGGCTCCTCGGCCACCTGGCCGGGCGGTTCGGGGCCGGCCGCCTGACCGTGGACGGTGCTCCCTGGACCGGCACCCCGCTCGACCCGGGGACCCCGCACACCATCGAGGTCGTCCTCGGCACACTGGAGGCCGGCGCCCCGGTGCGCGCAGCCCGCTCGCTGCTCGACGCCGCCGCCGCGCTCGGCTCCGTCCAGCTGCGCATCACCACCCCCGACGGCACCGAACGGGTGCTGTCCCGGGCGGCTCTGTGCACCGGCTGCGGGGCGGCCCTGCCGCCCGTACGCCCCCAGGACTTCCGCGCCGACGCCCGGCCCGACGACGCGGCGCACACCGCCGGGCGCGAGCTGGCCGGCCACGCCTTCGGCGCCCTCCTCGCCCTGGACGTCGTCCGGGCCCGGGAACTGCTGGCCGGCGCCGACCTCCCCGAGCATGCCGCCGGGCCGGTGCGGCACGTCCTGCGACGGCTCCAGGCCCTGGAATCGCTGGGCCTGGGCTACCTGGCCCTGGACCGGCCCTCGCCGACCCTCTCGCGGGGCGAGGCCCAGCGGCTGCGCATCGCCGTCCTGCTCGCCGGCGACGTCGAGGACCTCCTGTACATCCTGGACGAGCCCACCATCGGCCTCGGCGCCGACCAGGTCCGCACCCTGATGGACGAACTCGCCAAGCTGGCCGGCCCGGTGGTGCTGGTGGAGCACGACCGCACCGCCGTGGCGGGCGCCGACCACGTGGTGGAGATCGGCCCCGGCGCGGGGACGGGCGGCGGACGCGTGGTCTACGAGGGCACCCCGGCCGGACTGTGGCGGGCCGACACCGTCTCGGGCCGCTGGTTCTCCGGCCGCGAACGCCTCACCGCCCCGCCCCCGGCGGCCGCGGCCGGGCAGGGTTCCGTACTGGCCGGGCACGGAGCGGCGTCCGCCACCCAGTGGATCACCGTGCGGGGGGCCCGCCGGCACAACCTCACCGGCTTCGACTGCGCCGTCCCCGTCGGCGCCCTCACCGTGGTCACCGGCCCCTCCGGCGCGGGCAAGAGCACCCTGGTGCGCGATGTGCTCGTCGCCTCCCTCGAAGCCGGCGAGCCCCGCGGCTGCACGGCCCTCGACGGCCCCCGGCCGACCCCGCTGACCGTCGACCAGGCCCCGATCGGCGTCAACCCCCGCTCCAACCCGGCCACATACACCGGCCTCGCCGACCGGATCCGGGCCGTCCTCGCCGCCGCCACCGGCGCCGAGCCCAGCACCTTCTCCTTCAACCGGACCGAGGGCGCCTGCCCGGAGTGCGCCGGCATGGGCGCCGTCGAGGTCAAACTCCGCTTCCTGCCCTCGGAATGGGTGCAGTGCGAGGCCTGCGGCGGCCGCCGTTTCGCCCCCGAGGCCCTGGCGCTGTGCGCCGAACTCCCCGACGGCAGGCGGTACTCCGTCGCCGAGGTCTTCGACCTGAGCGTGCGCGAGGCCGTCCCGCTCTTCGGCCACGACGCCAAGGCCCGGCGGATCCTGACGGCCCTCACCGACGTCGGCCTCGACTACCTCCCGCTCGGCCAGCCCTCGCCGACCCTCTCCGGCGGCGAGGCCCAACGGGTCAAACTCGCCCGGCAACTCGCCGCGAGCCGCCCCGCCCAGCTGGTCCACCTCGACGAACCCAGCACCGGCCTGCACCCGGCCGACGTACCCCGGCTCGCCGCCCTGCTGCGCACCCTCACCGACCGCGGCTGCACCGTGGTGGTCGTCGAACACCACCTCGACATCGCGGCGATGGCCGACTGGACCCTGCGCATCGGACCCGGCAGCGGCCCCGACGGCGGCCGCCTGCTCCACGCCGGTCCGCCCGAACCCCGCCCCGCCCAGCCGGTCCGGCCCCCGGGCGGCCCGCGCCGACCTCGTCCGGTCCGTACCGCGGTCGAGATCCGCGGCGCCCGCGCCAACAACCTGCGCGACGTGTCCGTCTCGATCCCCAAGCACACCCTGACCGCGGTCGTCGGGGTCTCCGGCTCCGGCAAGTCCTCCCTGGTCCGAGACGTCCTGGAGGCCGAGGCCACCCGACGGCTGCTGGAATCCCTGTCCCTGTACGAACGCCAGTCGCACCGCGAGGGACCCCAGGCCACGGCCGGCTCCGTCACCGGCCTCGGCCCGACCCTGGCCATCGGCGCCCACGGCAAGGTACCCGGCCTGCGCAGCACCGTCGGCTCGGCCACCGACCTCAGCCCCCACCTCGGCGTGCTCCTCGCCTACGCAGGAGCCCGCACCTGCCCCGACTGCGGCGGCGGACAGCGGCGCACCGGCCACCGTCCCGGCGCCCCGTGGGCGTGCCGGGACTGCGGGCGGCCCGGACCGCCCGCCGATCCCGCCGACTTCTCGCCGATCCGCTACGAGGCCGCCTGCCTGCGCTGCCACGGCATGGGAACCGTCGCGATCCCCGTGGTCGAGCGGCTCGTCACCCGCCCCGACCGCCCCCTGTGCGACGGCGCGATGTACTCGCCCGGCTTCTATCCCCGGGCCTACCACTCCAAGCCCGCCAACGGCGGCTACTGGATGCTCCAGGCCCTGGGGGAGCGCTACGGCTTCGACCCCGAGACCACCCCCTGGCAGGAGATGGCCAAGGAGGCCCAGGACGCCTTCCTGTTCGGGCAGGAGGAGGTCACGCTCTCCGACCGCGCCCGGGTCACCCCCGGCGCCACCGTCCTGTGGCGCGGAGTCTTCCGGATCATGGACGGCTGGGACGTCGGCGGCCTCTACACCGAGCGGGTGCCCTGCCCGCCCTGCGGCGGCGGACGCCTGCGCCCCGAGTTCCTCGACCAGGAGATCGCCGGCCTGAACCGCGCCGGACTGCACCGCGAGCCCGTCGCGGCCGTGCACGCGGCGCTCGCCGGTCTGCGGCTGCCCGCGGGCGCGCCCGGCTGGGCCGCCGCCTCGCACGGGGTGGCGCTGCGCCGCCTGGAGTTCCTCGGCCGGGTCGGCCTCGGCCACCTCCACCTGGACCGGATGGGCAACACCCTCTCCGCCGGCGAGCTCCAGCGCGTCCGCCTCACCGCCCTGCTCGGCGCCGGGCTCACCGGTATGACCGTCCTGCTGGACGAGCCCTCGCGCGGCCTGCACCCGCGCGAGGCCGACGTGTTGGGCGAGGTCCTGGAGGAGCTCACCGCCCGCGGGAACACCGTCGTCATGGTCGAGCACGACCAGCGCCTCGTGGCGCGCGCCGGACACCAGATCGTCATGGGCCCCGGGGCCGGCCGGGCCGGCGGGACCGTGGTCGCCGCTGGCAGTCCCCGGGAGGTCCGGCGCGACCCGCGGGCCCGCGCCCTGCTGGAGCGCCCGCTGCCCGACCGCGCCCGCGGACCGCGCGCCGAGCCGACCGGCGCCATGACCGTCCGCGCACCGGCCGAGAACAACCTCGACGGCCGGGACGTGACCATCCCGCTCGGCGTGCTCACCGGCATCTGCGGGGTGTCCGGTTCGGGCAAGTCGACGCTGGCCATCGACACCGTGGCCCGCGCGCTCGCCCCCCGCAAGCTCACCACCTCCGCGGCCGCCACCCCGGTCGCGCCCGGCTCCCACGCGGGTATCGACGGCGCCCCCCGGCAGGTCCGGCACGCCGACCAGAGCCCCACCGGGATCACCTCGCCCGGAGCCTTCCTCAAACTGCTCGCGCCGCTGCGCGAGGCCTACGCGGACTCCGCCGCAGCCCGCGACCTCGGCCTGGCCGCCGACGACCTCCAGCCGGGCTGCGACGGCTGCAAGGGGAAGGGCAGCGTCACCGAGGACATGGGCTTCATGCCGGCCGTGCACCGGCCCTGCGACGCCTGCGAGGCCACCGGCTACCGCGCCGAGGTCCGCGAGCTGCGGGTGCGCGGCCACAGCCTGCCCGCCCTGGAACGGCTCACCGCCGAAGAGGTCCTCGACCTGTGGGACGACCTCGAACCCATCGCCGGGGTGCTGCGCTCCGCCGTCGCGCTGGGCCTCGGCCACCTCTGCCTCGGCCAGGGGGTCGCCGACCTCTCCGGCGGAGAACGCCAACGCCTCAAGCTGGTACGGGAGATCGCCAAGCCGGCGGCGAAGCCGACGCTCTACATCCTCGACGAGCCGACCACCGGACTGCACGAAGCGGACGTGGAGCAGCTGGTCCGGGCGCTGGACGGCCTCGTGGCGCGCGGTCACAGCGTGCTCGTCGTCGACCACGACGTCCGGCTGCTGGCCTGCTGCGACCGGCTGCTGGAGTTCGGCCCCGGCGGCGGCCCCGACGGCGGCCGGGTGGTCGCCGAGGGCACGCCCGAAGAGCTGGCGGCGGGAGACACCGCCACGGCCCCGTACCTGCGCGAGGTGCTGACATGACCCCCGACCACCCGAACCGGACTTCCGACGCCGGCCCGGTGCCGGATCCGGCCGGTGCCGTGGGCGATGCCGTCTGGCTGCTGCTCTGCGACCGCTCGCCCGCCCTGCGCGCCCGGGTCCTGGGCGAGTTGCTCGGCGTCCCCGACGACGACCCCGAACGCGCCGACCTGCTGGCCCGCAGCGCCGTCGACCCCGAGACCAGGGAACTGCTGGCCACCGAGCCCGCCGACTTCCCGCACCTGTGCCTGCTGCTGTGCCGGCTGGGACACCTCGGCCTGGACCGCGCCCACCCCCGGGTGGCCGAACTCGCCGAACGCGTCTTCGCCGCCCAACGCCCCGACGGCACCTTCCCCCTCGACCTCTTCCGCACCGACGACCGCTACACCATGATCCCCCTCCAGGCCTCCGTACCGCTGCGCGCCCTCGCCCTCGTCGGCGCCGCCACCGACCCGCGGGCCGAGCGCGCGTACGCCTGGCTGCTGGACCGGCGCAACCCCGACGGTTCCTGGCCCACCGGGCTGGTGGCGGGGCAACCCGGAGGGGTGCCCGGCTACCGCAAACTGCCCGGCTCGCCCGGCTGCCGCGCCAACACCCAGGCGGCCCTGGCGGCCCTCGCCCTGCACCCCGGCCGGGCCGTGAGCGAGCCGGCCCGCCGCGCCGTCGACCTGCTGCTGCGCCGGGAGACCCGCGACGAGTGGGCCCTGGGCACCGAGACCGCCCGGCTCCACGGCCGCGAGCGCGCCGCCGGGTTCATCTCCCTCTACGCCCGCTTCGACCTGGCCTTCGTCCTCGACCTGGCCTCCCGTACGGGCATTTCCCCGCGGGACCCCCGCATCGCCGACCTGGTGGACTTCCTCACGGGGCTGCGCGGACCTGCCGGGCTCTGGGAGCACCCCGTCCACCCCGAACTCGGCCGCTGGCTGACCCTCGGCCTGCTGACCAGCCTGCGCCGGCTGCGTACCGCCGACGCGGACGGCACCGGCTGGACCGGAGAAGGCCCCCGGCTCGCCTTCCGCCCCCACGACGTGCGCCTCGCCCACCACTGAACACCCCGAACACCCTGAACAGCCTGAACCCCTGAACGCGCTCCCTGTTCGACTGAAAAGCTGGGCCAGTCGAATTCACCGGGCATCGGATAACTTCCTTTCATCCTCAAGAAGTCGTCCTCTTCCCGGGTGGGGTGTGAACAGGTGAGCCAGCTCAGTGCCGGACAGGTCCAGCTCCTTGAAAAGCTGCGCAACCGGAAGGCGGAGAAGACGCCCACCGCCGAAATCGCCAGGATTGCGCCGGGCACCCGCGTTCCGCTGTTGCCCGCGCAGGCCCGCATCTGGTATTTCACCAAGCGATTTCCGCAGAGCGCCGAATACAACCTGTACAACACGGTGGAACTCGACACCGCCCCCGACCGCGAGCGGCTCACCGCCGCCGTCCGTACGTTGAGCGAGCGCCACGACGCCCTGCGCCTGCGCATCGTCGAGGAGGACGGGGTCCCGCTCCAGGAGGATCCCGGTCCCGCCGAGCCGCCCATCACCTGGCACGACCTGCGCGACCTCGGGGCGGACGAGGCCCGCCGCCGGGCGGCCGAACTCGCCGGCCAGGCCGCCGCGACCCCGCTGCCCACCGACCGGGCCCCGATGTTCCGGCTGCTGGCCCTGCTGCTCCCCGGTGGCGGAGCGAGCCTGGTGCTCGGTTTCCACCACGTGATCATCGACCACTGGTCGGTCACCCAGGTGATGGACGAACTGGCCCGGCTGCTGGACGGCCGCCCCCTGCCCCCCACCCCCGGCATCGGCTACCTCGACTACGCGGCCGCACACGCCGCGGACGCCGCCGACGGCCGCCAGGACCGCGACCTGGCCTACTGGACGGACCGCCTCGCCGGTGACCTGCCCGTGCTGGACCTGCCCAAGGACCGGCCCCGCCCGGCCACCGAATCCCGGTCCGGCGCCTTCGTCCCCTTCCGTACCGGCCCCGAACCGGCTGCCCGGGTGCGGGACTTCGCGGCCGTCGAGGGCGTCTCCCCGTTCGTGGTGCTGCTCGCCGCCTACAGCGCCTTCCTCTCCCGCCTCACCCGCCAGGACGACGTGGTCGTCGGCTCCCCGCTCGCCGGCCGGGACGACGTGACCGCCGAGCGGATCGTCGGCTGCTTCGTCAAACCGGTCGCCCTGCGCGCCGACCTGAGCGGCACCCCCGGCTTCCGCGCCCTGGTGCACCAGGTGCGCGACACCGTCCTCGCGGCCCAGGACCACCAGACCGTGCCCTTCGAACGGGTCGTCGCGGCACTCGGGGTCGCCCGTACCCCGGGGGTGAACCCCGTCTTCCAGACCATCTTCGGCGTCCAGGACGGCGTCCGCCTCGACCAGGGCGGCGACCGGTCCCTGGTCCAGGTGGACACCGGGTCGGCCCGCACCGACCTGTCGGTCTCCGTGGACGACGAGGGCGCGGGCGGCGGCTTCAGGGGCCTGTTCGAGTACGCCGCCGACCTGTTCGACCAGGCCACCGTCGAAGGATTCGCCCGCCTCTACCTGGACCTCCTCGCCACGCTGATCGCCGACCCCGAGATTCCCGTACGCGAGGCCCCGCTGTTCTCCGCCGAGCGCCGGCAGGAGATCCTGCACGGCCTCAACGCCTACCGGAAGCCCGAGTTCGGATACGCCACCCTGGCCGAACCCTTCGAGGAACAGGCCGCCCGCACGCCCGACGCCGTCGCCCTCACCGGCGAGGAGGGCGAACTGCGCTACGCCGAGCTCAACGCGCGCGCCAACCGCCTCGCCCATCACCTGCGCGAGCGCGGGGTGCGTCCCGGCGACAAGGTGGCCGTCTGCATGGACCGCTCCTTCGCGATGGTCACCGCGCTCTACGCGGTGGCCAAGACCGGAGCCGCCTACGTCCCCATGGACCCCGAACTCCCCGACGGCCGCATGTCCTTCATGCTGGAGGACACCCGCCCGGAGCTCGTCCTCGCCGACGACCGGGGCGCCGCCGCACTGCCCGACGGCCCCTGGGAGGTGCTGCGGCTCACCGGCCCCGACCGGCCCTGGGACCAGTGCCCGGCCGAGGACCTGCGGATCCGCAGTCGCGGCGACGCCCTCGCCTTCCTGCTCTACACCTCCGGCTCCACCGGCCGCCCCAAGGCCGTCGCCTACCCCGTCGACGGGGCGCTGGCCAACATCTTCTGGCTCCAGGAGGCCTATCCCTTCGGTCCCGGCGACGCCAACATCCTCAAGACCTCCTACGGCTTCGACGTCTCCACCTGGGAGCTGTTCTGGCCGCTCTACTACGGGGCCACCCTCGTCGTGGCCCGCCCCGGCGGCCAGCGCGACCCCGCCCACCTCCTCGAACTGACCGAACGGCACGGGGTCACCACCCTCTTCTTCGTCCCGACGATGATGGAGGTCTTCCTCGACGCCGCCCCGCCCGGCAGCTGCCGCTCACTGCGCCGCGTCATCATCGGCGGCGAGGAGGTCAAGCCCCGGCTGCGGGACGCCTTCCACGCCCGCTTCGACGCCGATCTCGTCAACTGCTGCGGCCCCACCGAAGCCGGCACCGTGGTCGAGGGCGTGATCCCGCGGGAGTCGGGAGCCCCGGTCGTCCCGCTCGGCCGGCCCTGCGCCAACTTCCGGATCTACGTGCTCGGACCCGACCAGGAGGTCCTGCCGGTCGGCGCACCCGGCGAGATGTACATAGGCGGCGACATCGGCCTCGCGCACGGCTACCACGACCGGCCCGCGCTGACCGCCGACCGCTTCGTCCCCGACCCCTTCGGACCCGTCGGGGCGCGCATGTACCGCACCGGCGACCTGTGCCGGTACCGCCCCGACGGGGTCCTCGAACACCTCGGCCGGATCGACCGCCAGGTCAAGATCCGCGGCCTGCGCATCGAACTGCCCGAGATCGAGGCGGTGCTCCGCGACCACCCGGACGTCAAGGCCTGCGTCGCGCTGGCCCCGCGCTCCCTGGAGGGCCGCATCGCCGCCTTCGTGGTGCCCCGCCCCGGCGCCGATCCCGAGCCCCGGGAACTGGAGCGGCACGCCCGGCACCTGCTCCCGGCCCACATGGTGCCCGCCGCGGTCACCGCCGTGGACCACATCCCGTACACCGTCAACGGCAAGATCGACGAGGCGACGCTGCTGGACCACCTGGGGGCGGTGGCCGCCGGCGGCTCCACCGAGCTCGTGCCGCCCGAGGGCGAGACCGAGACCCAGCTGGCGGCGATCTACCGCGAGGTGCTCGGGATCGACGAACTCAGCGTCACCGACGGGTTCTTCGCCCTCGGCGGCCACTCGCTCCTGGTGTTCAAGCTGATCGCCGCCTGCGGCCGGGACCTGGGTGTCCGGCCCACCGTCGGCGACGTGTTCGCCGCCCCGTCGGTGCGCGAGCTCGCCGCCCGCCTCGACGCCGGCGGCGCCGGCCCCCGCGGCGGGGCCGAGGACCCCGTCGTAGCGCTGGTGCGCCCCGAGGGCCGTCCCGTCGTCCTCTTCGTGCACGGAGCCGGGGGCTCCGCCCTGCCCTTCCGGGGCGTCGGCGAGGCGCTCGGGGACGACCACGACGTGTACGCGGTCCAGGCCGTGGACGGCCCCGGCGAACCGCCGCGGACCATCGAGGAGATCGCCCGCCGCCACGTGGAGGCCGTCGACGCCGTGCGCGGCCCCCGCCCGCTGCTGCTGGCCGGCTGGTCCGTCGGCGGCTGCATCGCCCTGGAGATGGCCCGTACCTGGCAGGACCGGGGGGCGGACGTGATCGGCACCGTACTGCTGGACACCTGGCTGCCGCCGGCCGCCCTCGCGGAGACCGACCCCGACGCCGCCGAGCAGGCCCGCGCCGCCTTCGCGTCCATGGACCTGCTGGCGGGCGAGGACCGTACCCGCGAGGGCCTCGCCGACCTGCCGGCCGCCGAGACCGACCGGATCGGTGAGCTGCTGGAGCGCCACCGCGCCGCCTTCCTCGGCTACGCGCCCCGCCCCTGCACCGGACCCGTCCACCTGCTGCGTGCGGCCCGGCCCTTCCCCGATCCCCGGATCGACCTGCCTGCCGCCCTGCGCGGCGAGGACCACGGGTGGCGGGCCAGGATTTCCGACCTGACCACCCGGGACATTCCCGGAGACCACTTCACGCTCGTATCGGAAGAGCACGCGACGGAACTCGCGAAGGAAATTCGCGGAATCGTCGAGGACTCGCTCTCCTTCAACGAAATCTAGAATTCAGGAGCAGCCGTGACAGCCATCGCACTGACCGCAGACGCCCGCACCGCGCTCGACGAGCTCGTCGACCGGGACATCGCCGAGGCCGGGCTCGGCCGGGCGGAAAACCGATTCTTCAGCTTTTCCCGCGCCCACGCCACCGACGACTTCCAGGGCGCCCTCGCCGTCGCCCACCAGTGGCGCGCCATGACCAAGACCTTCATGTACACCACCCTGTCGAGCCTGGGCGTCGTCGCCCACCGGCTCGCCGGACAGGACTCCCCGCCGCGCGACGTCCTGGCCGCCTTCCAGACCATCTTCCGGGTCATCGGCGACGACCTCGACAACCTCGCCCCCGTCTTCGGCGCGGTGGCCCCCAAGGGACCCGGCGGCGCCCACTACGTGTGGTGGGAGGACGCCATCATCGACCCCGTCTCCGCCCACGTCGACGAGGCCGGCCGGGAGGCCGCCCGCCGGCTCCCCGAGGGCGTGGTGCGGCTGCTGGAGAACATGGAGCGCTTCGCGCGCTCCCCGCTCGGCGCCGCCGTCCAGCTCCGCGTCGTCGAGACCATCGCCCTCGACATCGCCGTCGGCTTCCGCCGCGTCTACGGAAAGCTGGAGACGGCCCCCGGCGAGCGGCTGTTTGCACAGCCCTCCGACCTCGCCTGGATCGACTCCCACATCAAGGCCGAGACCATGCACGCCGCCCAGGTCAGCGACGACGAGACCGGCATGACCACCCTGCTCACCACCGAGGACGAGGCCCGGGCCTTCCACGAGATGACCCGGGAGTACGCCGCGAGCTGGGCCGGCGCCCTCGACGCCTTCGCCGACTCGCTGGGCCTGCCCGCCGAGCTCCCCGCCGTCCGGGCGGCCTGACCATGGGGTCCCACCGCATCGCCGCCCTGGAGCTCGACGAGGAGCGCCTCGCCGCCGACCTCACCGTCTCCGAGGGGTTCGCGTACAACGACTCGTACGCCGACTTCGTCAGCACCGGCCTGCTGCGCAGCACCATGCTGTGGAACGGCACCGGCACCCTCGACGAGTCCGCCCTCGGCGACTACGAGGGCACCGCCCGGCCCACCCCGCACGGCCTTGCCCTGCCCTACATCAGCGAACTGATCGCGACCCTGTTCCGCACCGAACACATGAAGTTCGCCCGTTTCATGCGGCTGGCCCCCGGCAGCGTGTACGTCCCGCACCGGGACTTCCTTGAGCTGAAGGAGGACATGCTCCGCATCCACCTGCCGGTGCAGACCGACGACAACGTCTACGCCTCCGAAGAGAACACCGTCTTCCGGATGCGCCGCGGGGAGCTGTGGCGGCTGGACGCCACCCGCACCCACTCCGTCGGCTCCTTCTCCGAGGCCGACCGGGTCCACATCATCTGCGACTTCACCGCCGAGCACGTGGAGCAGGTGCTGGCCGTGGACGTCACCCCGGACCCGGACATCCCGGAGGCCAACATCGCGGCCCGCCCTCCGCTCCGAGACGCCGGCCGGCAGGCCCTGATCGGGCTCGGCGGGGTCCTCGACGCCCGCAACTACCAGGACATCCAGACCTTGCTGATCAAGCAGCACTTCCTCACCGACGTCTCCGGCGACGAGGTCTTCACCCTGCTCAAGGAGATCGCCGCGGCCGGCGGCCACGAGGAGCTCCTCAAGCGCGCGACCCGCCACGAGGAGTACTGCATGGTTCGCAGGTGATCCGGCCGCGAACCGGCCGGACCCGGCGGACCAGACCCGCACACCCGCAGCACACCCACGGCACGTGCAACACGCGCACCATTGCGCACCACGTGCACCACGCGCAAGCACCGAAGCGAACCGAAGGGGGCCGCATCCCGTGCGGTGGAACGGAATCCATGTGAATGCCTGCGCGGCCGTCCTCGGCCGCCGCGAAGAGACCCGCACCGCGGTGGCCGAGGGCCGCTACGACGAGGCGGAGGCCGCCGCCGACGGCTTCCTGTCGATCAGCGTGGCCGAGGGGACCCCGCCCGTCGAACTCGCCGTGCAGGCCGCCGACCTGGCGATGTCCCGCGCCACGGTGACGGCCCCGCAGATCGACCTCGTCGTCCACTCCAGCTGCAACCACCAGGGCCTGGACCACTTCGCCCCGGCCTCCTACGTCCAGGGCCGCACGGTCGGCGGACGGGCGGCCGCGGTCGAGGTCAAGCAGTACTCCAACGGCGGGCTGGCCGCCCTGGAGATCGCCGCGGCCTACCTGACCGCGCGCTCGGAGGACTCCGCCGCGCTGCTGACCACCAGCGACGTGTTCGCGCTGCCCAGGTTCGACCGCTACGGCTCCGACAAGGGCGTGGTCTTCGGCGACGGCGGCACCGGCCTGGTGCTCTCCCGGCGCGGCGGCGTCGCCCGGCTCCTGTCCACGGCGGTCATCAGCGACGGCACGTACGGCGCGGTCTACCTCGGCAACGCTCCCTTCGAGGAGGAGGCCGCGGGGGCCGAGGACGGCCCGGTCGACCTGCGCGGCCGCCGCGACGCCTACCTGGAGGAGAACGGCGAACTCCTCCTGAAGATCGTCCAGTCGCTCACCGAGCGGCAGCAGGAGAGCGTCACCGTCGCCCTCGCCGACGCCGGCCTCACGGCCGCCGACATCGACCGCTGGGTGCTCACCAACGTCGGACGGACCCTGGACGACGTCGACTTCCGTGCGACGTTCGGCATCGAGGACGACCGCACCCTGTGGGAATGGGGCCGCCGGGTCGGCCACATCGGCGCCGCCGACCAGATCGCGGGCCTCACCCACCTGCTGGAGACCGGCGCGGTCCGGCCCGGCGACCGGGTCGCCCTCTGCGGCATCGGCATGGGCTTCACCTACGCCTGCGCCGTCGTGGAGATCCTCGACCAGCCCGAGTGGACCCCGGCCGAGGCGTCATGACCGCCGCCGCCCCGACCGACCCGGCGCCGCCGACCTCGCCGACCTCGCCGATCCCGCCCCCGGGTGAGGAACTGCTGCGGCGGATCACCGCCCTGCGGGACGGTCCCGGCCACACCGACCGGGACCTGGCCGCCGCGCTCGGAGCCGCCGAGGACCCGCTGCTGCTCGCCGAAGCGGGCCGACTGCTGGAGGGCGTCACCGCCGACCGCTTGTCGCCCGCCCCGGTACGCCGCCCCCGCCCGCTGCGGATCGCCGTCGCCGCCACCTTCACCGCCGACGACGTCGTGCCGCTGCTGCGGGCCGCCCTGCTCGCCGCCGGCCTCGACACCGAGATCCACACCTGCCCGTACGACCGGCTCGTCCTGGAACTCACCGACCCCCACTCGGAACTGGCGGCCTTCCGGCCCGACGCCGCCCTCTGCCTGCTCGACGCGGCCGCCCTGCTGCCCCGCGACTGGGACCCCTCCCGCCTTGACGACCTCGCCGGGACCGTCCGCGGCCGGGCCGAGACCCTCGCCGGCGCGGCCGCCGGATTCGCCGCCCGGACCGGAGCGGCCGTCCTGCTGCACACCGTGCCGCTGCCCCGCCCCGACCGGGCCGCCGTGATCAGCCACCGCGGGGCCGCCGCCCTCGGCCGGCTCTGGCGCGAGGCCAACATCGCCCTGCTCGCCGCCGGGGAGACCCGCGACGGGCTCCACACCCTCGACCTGGAAGCCGCCTTGGCCGATGTGCCCGGGCCCGTCCGCGACGAACGCCGCTACCGCTTCGGCCGGATGTCCTGGACACCGCACACCGAACTGGCGTACGCCCGGGAGGCCGCGGCCTTCTGTCGGGCCGTGGCCGGGCTCGGCCGCAAGGTCCTCGTCCTCGACCTCGACAACACCCTGTGGGGCGGGGTCCTCGGGGACGACGGACCCGCCGGGATCGAACTCGGCACCCTCTACCCGGGCGACTGCTACACCGACCTCCAGCACCGCGCGCTCGCACTGCGCCGCCAGGGCGTCCTGCTCGCGGTCTGCTCGAAGAACGAACAGTCACTCGTCGACGAGGTGCTGGCCGGCCACCCGGACATGGTGCTGCGCCCCGAGGACTTCGTCGCCGTGCTCGCCGACTGGGAGCGCAAGGACCTGCGCATCGCGGCCCTGGCCGAGGAACTCGGACTGACCCCGGAGGCGTTCGTCTTCGCCGACGACAGCGCCTTCGAATGCGGCATGGTCCGCGAGGGCCTGCCCGCCGCGGCCGTGGTCCACCTCGACGGCGACCCCGCCGGACACTCCCTGAAGCTCCTTGCCCCGGCCCACTTCACCCAGCTCGGAGCCACCGCCACCGACGCCGAACGCACCGCCCTGTACCGCGACCGCCGCGCCCGCACCCGGCTGCGCACCGAGCACGCCTCGGCGGAGGACTACCTGCGCGACCTCGGCATACGGGTCACCATCGGCGAGGCGGACGCCTTCAGCCTGCCCCGCCTGGTCCAACTCGAACTGCGCACCAACCAGTTCAACCTGACGGGCCGCGTCCACGGCGATGCCGCCACCCGCCGGCTCGCCGAGTCGCCCGAGCACCTGGTCCTCGCGGTGGACGTCGCCGACCGGTTCGGCTCCGAGGGCATCGTCGGCGGCGTCTGGCTGGACCGGGGAACCGACCGCTGGGTGATCCGCAACCTCGTGCTCAGCTGCCGCGTCCTGTCCCGCGGCGTCGAGCAGGCCGTCCTGCAGTACGCGGCCGAGCGGGCACGCGCGGCCGGAGCCCCGCTCCTGGAAGGCCTCCACACCCCCACCGGCCGCAACCGGCCCGCCGCCGGCCTGTACCCCTCCGCCGGATTCGACCTCACCGACGACGGCCCCGGGCCCGACGGGAGCCTGCGCTACCTGGCCCGCCCGGAGGCGCTCGCCGCCCTCGCCCCGGACTGGATCACCCTCGACAGCAAGGAGGCACCGCACCATGTCTGAGCAGCCCGCCCCCGTCCTGATGGACACCCTGCGCCCGTTGGTCGCCCGGGTCGCCCACCACCCCGTGGAGCAGCTGGCCGCGGACACCGCCTTCACCTCCCTCGGCCGCTGGGGCAGCCTTGCCGCCATGCGGCTGCTCGCCACCGTGGAGCAGACGTACGGCGTCCAGCTCGACCTGCGGGCCTACATGCGGCTCGCCACCGTCGGCGAACTGGCAGGGGAGATCGACCGGCTCCGCACCCCGGAGACCCAGCGGGAGCAGGCCGCACCCACCCCGGCCGGGTGAGCGACCCGTGATCCTCGGGCTCGACCACATCGGCCTGGCCACCGCCGATCCCGGCCCGGCCGGCGCCCAACTGGCCGCCCTCGGACTGGCCCGCACGGACCGGGGAACCGCCGAGGCCTACGGCGTGGCCTGCGAGTTCTGGAGCCTGCCCGGCGCGGACCCCGCACCGGCCGTCGAACTGGTCTCCCCGGTCCGCGACGGCTCGGCGGTCGACGGCCGGCTGCGCGGGCAGGGCCCCGGCCTCTACCACCTCGCCTTCACCGTCGACGACCTGGAACAGGAACGCGACCGGCTGCGGACCGAGGGATTCCTCTCGCTCGACGCCCGGCCCTGCCGCGGAGCCCGGCCCGGGATGCGCGTCTCCTTCCTCTACCGGCCCGACCCCGCCGAGCTGCTGATCGAGCTCGTGCACTACTCGCCCGCAGGCTGAACCGCCGCCGTCACCCGCCGTTCGCCCGCACCGCACAGGCTCGCCGCGGCGACCCCGTCGCAACCGGCCCGTCCCCACCCCGGACGGCCCGTCTCCGTACCGCGCGCCGTACGACCCATAAGGGAGTGACCCATGAGCACCGCCCAGACGCCCGCCCCCCGCCCCCGCACGCAGCGCCCGCGCCGCTACCTGATGTGCCGCCCCGCGCACTTCGAGGTGGTCTACGCGATCAACCCCTGGATGGACCCCGACAAGCCGGTGGACGCCGCCCTCGCCGTCCTCCAGTGGGAGCGGCTGCGCGAGCTCTACCGCGACCTCGGGCACACCGTCGACCTGATCGACCCCGTCCCGGGCCTGCCCGACATGGTGTACGCCGCCAACGGCGCCACCGTCGTCGACGGCCGGGTCCTCGGCGCCCGCTTCCGCAACGCCGAGCGCTTCCCCGAGGGGGCCGCGTACCTGGACTGGTTCCGCTCCCAGGGCTTCCCCGAAGTCCACGACCCGGAGTTCGTCAACGAGGGCGAGGGCGACTTCCTGGTCACCGCGAGCTTCGTGCTCGCCGGCTACGGCTTCCGCAGCGACCAGCGCAGCCACCAGGAGGCGGAGGCCTTCTTCGGACGGCCCGTCATCAGCCTGGAACTCGTCGACCCGCGCTACTACCACCTCGACACGGCCCTGGCGGTCCTCGACGGTGACGAGATCATGTACCACCCGGAGGCCTTCGCCCCCGGCAGCCGCGCCCTGCTGGAAACGCTGTTCCCCGAGGCGCTGAAGGTCTCCGCCGAGGACGCGGCCGTCTTCGGACTGAACGCCGTCAGCGACGGCCTCAACGTGGTGCTCCCCGAGGCCGCCGAGGGCCTGGCCGCCGAGCTGCGGGCCCGCGGCTTCCGGCCCATCGGCATGGATCTGTCCGAACTCCTCAAGGGCGGCGGCAGCGTCAAGTGCTGCACCCTCGAAATCCGGCCATGAGAACCCTCAGCGCCTGCACCACGCCCGCCCGCACGACCCCCGCCCGCACGACCCCCGCCCGCACCACGCCCGCCTACACCACGCCCGCGCACCCGGACGACGAGAAGGAACCCCACTCATGGATGTCATGACGGCGATACTCACCCGGCGCAGCGAGCAGGTCCTCGACGGGCCCTCGCCCAGCGACGACGAATTCACCTACCTCGTCCAGGGCGCGAGCTCCGCCCCCGACCACGGCCGGCTGCGGCCCTGGCGCTGGGTGCTGCTGCGCGGCGACGACCGCGACGTCCTCGGCCGCGCCCTCGCCGACGAGGACGGCGCGGACGAGACCGCGGCCCGGCAGCTGACGGCCAAGCTGCGCCGGGCCCCGCTGACCGCAGCCCTGGTCTTCTCCCCGCACACGGGCCACCGGGTCCCGGAGTGGGAGCAGCTCGCCGCCGCCAGCTGCATGGCGCACTCCCTGATGCTCCTGCTGCACGCCCGCGGCTACGGCAGCATCTGGCGCACCGGCCGACTGGCCCGTTCCGCCGCTGCCTGCGCCGTCCTCGGCCTGCGGGAGGACGAACAGCTGCTCGGCTCCCTGGACATCGGCACCCCGGACCCGGCGAACGTCCGTACCCGGCGACCCCTGGAGGACGTCAGCGCCCGCATCAGCCGCTTCCGCGAGCCGGTCCCGTACGCGGGCGCCCCGGTCGCGGCCGGCAGCCGCGCGGCCTGAGCGGCGGAGCGCGGACATGACCGCTGCCGCCGTACCGGCGCGGGCGCCCGTACGCGCCCCCGCGCCGACCGGACTCCTGGTGCCGCGGCCGCTGCCGGCGGGCGGCGGGCCGCTGCCGGGCCGCCCGGTCGCGCCGCCGCCCGGAGCGCCGCCGCAGCTGTGGCTGCTGCGGGCGTCGGAGCAGCCGCTGCGCCCGGACTCGGCCACCCCGCTGCGGGGCGAAGAGGCCGCCCGCCGCGCCCGGTTCGTCCATCCGCGCGACCGGCACCGCTACACGGCGGGACGCCTGGGGCTGCGCCGACTGCTCGGCGCGTACCTGGGACAGGAACCGGACGAGGTGGTGCTCGTCCGCCAGCCCTGCACGGTGTGCGGCGGCCCCTCCGGGCGACCCGCACCGGCCGTGCCGGGCCTGCACTTCTCGCTCTCCCGCAGTGCGGACCTGGTGTTGTACGCGGTCGGTCGGACGCCGGTGGGCGTCGACGTCGAGGCGTCGTCGCCCACCGACGTGGACGACGCAGTACGGGACCTGCTGCACCCGCAGGAGCGGGCGGAGCTCGACGTGCTGGAGCCGGCCGCGCGCCGGGAGGCGTTCCTGCGCTGCTGGACGAGGAAGGAGGCGTACCTCAAGGGCATCGGGGCCGGCCTCGCCCATGGCATCGACGGGAACTACCTCGGCACCGGTGCCTTCCCGCCGTCCCGGCCGCCCGCGGCCGGGTGGACCGTGCTCGACGTGGACGCGGGGGAGGGCGGCCACGCGGCAGTGGCATTTTCGGCCACGCCATACCACATAGCGGACGGGCAGTAGTACTGTCTGCCGAATTCGGCGTCCCACGGTCACCAGCTTCCCCGTGACCGGTGCTCCGCACCCCTGAGCCCACGTGGGGCGCCCACGGGCCCACCCCCTGTGGAAGGAGCAGATCTTGCTGGAAGCACTCGGTCTGGGACCGGCGGTCGAAGCCGTGTACCGGCTGTTACTCGCCCAGCCGGAATGGGGCGTCCAGCAGGTGGCGGGGCACCTGGGCCTCTCCGAATCGGCGGTCCGCGCCGCCCTGGACGAACTGGCCGATCTCCACCTGCTCCAACCGAGCAGGGCGGAGGGGGAGTTCCTGACGGTCAGCCCGGAAGTCGGCCTGGGCGTGCTGTTGAACCGCAATGAGCTGGAACTCAGCGCGAAGCAGCGGCAGTTGGAGGCGGCCCGGGCCTCCGTGGCGGCGCTCGTCAGCCAGTTCAGCAGCCGGCAGCACGCTCCGGAGGTGGTCCAGCAGCTGTTCGGACTGGAGACGGTGCGCCGACGGCTGGAGCAGCTCGCCGAGACCGCCCGGACCGAGTGCCTGTCCTTCTTCCCCGGGGGTGCGCAGAAGCCCGACGTCATGGAGTCGAGCAAGCCGCTGGACCAGATGGCGCTGGAGCGGGGGGTGGTCCTGCGCACCCTCTATCAGGACAGCTTCCGCAAGGATCCGGACACGTTCGAATACGTGCGCTGGCTGTCCTCGCTGGGCGGCGAGACCCGGACGGTGCCCACCCTGCCCATGCTGATGGTCATCGTCGACCGCGAGGTCGCCCTGGTGCCCATCGACCCGGAGGACGGCCGCCAAGGCGCCCTGGAGATCCGCAGCAGGGGCGTGGTGGAGGCCTTGCGCGTCCTCTTCACCCGGTTCTGGGACTCCGGCCTGCCCTGGCACGAGCAGGACAACCCCGACAGCACGGGCCTGTCCCGCCGCGAGCGCGAACTCCTCTACCTGCTGGCCAGCGGACACACCGACGAGGCCATAGGGAAGAAGCTCGGTCTCTCCCTGCGGACGGTACGGCGCACCGCGTCCGGCCTGATCGGCCGCCTCGGGGCCCGCAGCCGATTCGAGGCGGGAGTCCTGGCGGCCCGCGCCGGCTGGCTCTCCTGAACGGGGCGTACCTGGTGGTCAAGGACGGGAACCGGAAAGAAGGTCGTGGAGGGTCGCCTTTCGGCCGGCCCAGAGCAGCAGGGCGCTCCTGTCGATGGTCGGGATCCGGTGGCGCTGCGCGAAGGAGCGGGCGTCCTTCGTGAAACCGCCGTTGGTCACGACCAACGCCGCCGTGGCACCGTGTTCCGCCAGGGCCGTTCCGTTCACCTGGTACATGGTGGGTGCGCCGACGTTGCTGCTTCTGCCGGTGCTGGTGTGCTTGCACTGGACGGCGACGTAGACGCCTTCCCGGTCCACGGCGAGGACGTCCGCCGCGCGGTCGTTGGCGTGTCCACCGCGCCGCACGATGCCCCAGCCGCTGTATTCGAGGAGCGACGCCACGAACAGCTCGAAGTCGGCCGGCGTGAGCGCGTCGATCTCCTCGGCGGTCAACAGGAGCGAGTCGTGGGTGGGGAAGCGGAACCCGGTCGGCACCAAGGCACGCGGCGCAGTGTCCGCCTGGCCGCGGAGCCGGTCGAATTCCCCGGGGTCGGGGACGAGGAAGAAATGGGCGTGGTCGAGGTAGACCGGAGCCCGGCTGATGGCGTGGAGCCGGTAACCACGGGTGAGGGGAGTGCACTCGTGTACGACGTGCGGCCGGCCGTCCGGCCCCAGGATGTGGTCCCCCTTCGCCAGGGCGACCAGGGTCACGGGCCTGGGGACGAGCCCGGGGATGCAGGTGGTGGTGTCGCCCGTGAGGTGCCAGGCCAGGGGCCAGCCGTGCTGCGAGCCCAACGTGACGAAGCGATGCCGACCGCGGATCAGGGGCTTGCCGCACAGCGAGCAGTCAGCGGTGAACTTCTTCTGCGGCGCCTTCGGATCGTCCGTGACGGGTTTGACGCCGGAGTGGAAGGCGGCTGGTATGTCGGACACGAAGTTCCCAGGGATTGAAGAGAGGCATCGACAGGGGGACCCGCCGGCGTGACTACGGGGAGGCGCTGGGCTCTCAGTCCCACCAGAAGGTCCAGCTGTCCTTGTGGACGAGCTCCTTGGCGTACGCCTCCAGCCCCCCGGCGCCGCGCTGCAGGACGTTGTCCGGGCAGAACGCCAGGTGCTCCGCCGCGATCCGCTCGGCCAGGGCCAGAGTGGTGGGCGGCATGGCCACGGACACCGTGAGAACGTCGAAACCCAGGCCGACGACACGTATGCCGAAGCGCTCCTCCCACGAGCGCAGGACCGCACACAGGCGCGCGGAGTCGTTCTCGTGGTTCAACGGGCCCGCCCAGCCGATCGCCGCCGGGATGTCGGCGCTGCGGCGGGCGGGTACGAGTGTGAGATGTGGATCCTGGAACCAGGAGGAGCGCGCGGCGCTCAGCGCGTCCGCGGTCCGGGCCGCCCGCACCTCCGGCGTAGCGGTGGCGACGGCCGCCCCGCCCTCGGCGAGTCCCGGCCAGCCCTCGCCCTCGGCCGCATACTCCTGCCAGTACTCGGCGAGCACCTCGTCGGGGTCGTGATCCCCCGGGTACGACACCTCGCCGGGCATCAACTCCCAATCCTCCGGGCCGCCCTGCGACCCGCCGAGATCCACGAGCACGGGCAGCAGCCCGGCCCGCGCCGCCGGAACGCCCAGCCTGGACCAGGCTCCCGGAGAGGCCGGCTTGTCGGCACGCCACAGCAGGGGCTCGTACCAGGGCCCGTCCTCGGTCGCGTCTATGAGGCGCCCCGGGGGCAGCTGAAGACCGAGGGACCGGCCGCTCGGGTCGGTGGCCAGCCTGGGCAGGGGGTTGGGAAGTGTCGCCATGTCAAAGACCGTAAGGGCAGCCACTGACAACGGCGTGATGACGGTCGGCCCTCCGGAAGGAGCAGGAGCGCCGGCGGTGGCGGGGCTACCGTCCGCCGGGGGCGGTCAGTGCGTGCAACCGGGCGCGCAGGGCGGTCAGCCGGATGCGCAGTCGTTGCGGCGGTGTGGGCGGCAGGCTGCGGGACGTGCCGCGCGCGTAGTACCGCTCGACGTGGTATTGGCCCCCGCTCAGCACGGTCGTGACGGCGATGTACCAGAGGGTGGCGACCATCAGCAGCGGGATCACCTGGTAGTTCTGGTTGTAGACCAGTTGTACCGAGTACAGCAGGTCGTGCACGGCCAGCACGCTGACGACGCTGGTGCCCTTGAGCGTGCCGATCAGCATGTTCCCGGCGGTCGGCACGATCGACCGCATCGCCTGGGGAACGACGATCCGGCGCAGGGTACGGCCCCTGCTCAGGCCGAGCGCCTGTGCGGCCTCGATCTGGCCGGGCTCCACGGAGAGGATGCCGCCGCGCACCACCTCGGCGGCGTACGCGGATTCGTGCAGGGTCAGGCCGATGACCGCGGTGAGGGTCGGGCCGAGCAGGTTCACCGTCTTGACGGTCACGAGCTGGGGGCCGTACGGGATGCCGAGGCCGAGCGTGGGGTACAGGGCGCCGATGTTGAACCAGAACAACAGCTGCACCAGCAGCGGGGTGGACCGGAAGATCCACACGTAACCCCAACTCAGCGTCCGCAACACCGGATTGGCGGACAGACGCATGACCGCCAGCACGGTGCCGAACAGGAAGCCGAGCACCATCACCGCGCCGGTCAGCCACAGGGTGAGCAGCAGCCCGTCGAGCACGGCGGCGGTGGTGAAGTACCGCCCCACCACGTCCCATTGAAAGGCTTCGTTACGGACGACGGAAGCCAGCACCATCGCGAAGACCAGCAGCGCGGCGGCAGCGGACAGCCGGCGGCCGATGCGCCGGCGCGGCACGATCGGTGGCAGCTCGGTCCGGTCGGCCGCCCTGGCGCGGGCGGCGGTGGTGACGGCTACGTCGGCGAGATCGGAGATATCGGAGACATCGGAGACATCGGGCGGGGTGGCCATGGGTGGCTCTCCAGGGAAGGGGCGCGGGCGGGGATGACCACCCGGCGGCACGGCACGCGGAAACGCCGGCACAGACTCCGCGCGCATGCGGATGCGGTGCTGCCGGGAACGGATAATCGTGTCGTCACGCTCGCCGCGTCCCTCAACGCGGACGGAGGGGCTGCCGTGCGTGCGGAGCCGCTCCGTCGTCGATCGTATGCGCCTACGGCCCGGCCGTGTCAACCACGCGAGGCCTGGCCGGCCGAGGCCGTCCGGCATCCGGGCCGTTGCTTGACGAAGAGCCGCATGTACTGCTCAAGTAGTCGCATGAATGCCCATCAGCGCCTGGTCTCGCGCGACTACATCGACTTCGGTCGCGTGTGGTCCGCGGCGTGTTGCGCCTGACGCGGCAGTGGGCTGTCTGATCGGCCCGTCCCTCCCTCGATGACCCCGTCGCGGGCCGAGATCCCCCTTCGCACCACCCCCGGACGCGGGCAGTGAGCCGTACGAGGCATGCTGCCGCGGGCCGGGGCGTGCGCTGCCGCCGCCCGGATTCTCCCGACGCCCTGCGTCGTCACGCCCGCATCACCCCGTACAGGCGCCTTTGACGGCTCGCCACATCCCGGCTGTCACAGCCGCTGTTCAGGCATGCCCCCTGCACGATCGTCTCCGCACCCTGCCCCGCAACGGAAAGGCCTTCCCGCTGTGAACCTCCCCGGGAACGGGATCCGCACCCGCCTGCGCACCACCGCCGCCCTCGCCCTCCTGCCCCTCCTGGCGCTGACCGCCTGCGGCTCCGGTGGCGGAGCCCCGGCCGTGGCGGGTGCCCAGGTCTCCTCCGCACCGGCCGACGACCCCGTCGCCGGCGTACAGACCGTGGACTCGATCGCCGCCCTGCTGCCCCCGGAGGTCCGCAAGGCGGGCACCCTGCGGGTCGGCAGCTCCGTCGGATCCCCTCCCGCGGCGTACTACCCGAACGGGCAGGACAAGCCGCCCGCCGGCCAAGACATCGACATCGCCGACGCGGCGGCCAAGGTCCTCGGCGTGAAGCTGGAGCGCCAGGACGCCTCCTTCGAGACGATCCTGCCCGCACTCGGCAGCGGCAAGTACGACTTCGGCACGGGCAACTTCGGGGTCACCACCGAACGCCTGAAGACCATCGACTTCGTCACCTACATCAACGACGGGCAGGGGTTCGCGGTCAAGACGGGCAACACCAAACTGACCACGCAGGTCTCCGACCTCACCCAGCTGTGCGGACTGACCATCGGCACCGGCGCGGGCACGACGTTCGAGAAGACCCTCACAGCGCAGGAGGGCGTCTGCGCCGCGGCCGGCAAGAAGCCGTACGAGGTCAAGGTCTTCTCGGAGAGCGGGGCCGTCACCACCGCCCTCCGGCAGGGCCGGATCGACGTCGTCATGTCGACGATCAACGGCCTGCGCCACCAGGCCGCACAGCCCGCCGCGCAGACCTCCTTCCTGGGCGAGTACCACCGCCTCGACGTCGGATTCGCCTTCAAGAAGGGCTCCCCGCTCACCCCCGCCCTCCAGGCCGCCGTCAACGAGCTGATCAGGAACGGCACCTACGCGCGGATCCTGAAGAAGTGGGGCACCACCGCCTCCGCGATCGACGCGTCGCAGATCAACCCGGCCGAGCACACGTGAGGGGGGAGTCCGTGAGCGACGTCATGGTCGAGGTGCGCGGTGTCCACAAGAGCTTCGGGCCACTGGAAGTGCTGCGCGGCGTCGACCTCACGGTCCGCGCCGGCGAAGTCACCGTGGTCCTCGGCCCCTCCGGCTCGGGGAAGTCCACGCTCCTGCGCACCATCAACCACTTGGAGAAGGTGAACCGCGGCTGGATCAGCGTCGACGGCGATCTCGTCGGCTACCGCCGCTCCCGCGGCAAGCTCTACGAGCTGAAGGAGAAGGAAGTTCTGCGGCAGCGCACCCGCATCGGGTTCGTCTTCCAGAACTTCAACCTCTTCCCGCACCTCACCGTGCTGGACAACCTCGTCGAGGCCCCGGTCTCCGTGCTGCGCCGCCCGCGGCAGGAGGCGGAGGCGACGGCCCGCCGGCTGCTGGACCGCGTCGGCCTCGCCGACAAGGCCGACGCCTACCCGCTGCAGCTGTCCGGCGGGCAGCAGCAGCGCGTGGCCATCGCCCGCGCGCTCGCCCTCGAACCCAAGGTACTGCTCTTCGACGAGCCGACCTCGGCACTCGACCCGGAGCTGGTCGGTGAGGTCCTGGACGTCATCAAGGACCTGGCCGGCGCCGGGACCACCATGATCGTCGTGACGCACGAGATCGGCTTCGCCCGCGAGGTCGCCGACACCGTCGTGTTCATGGACGGCGGAGCCGTCGTCGAACAGGGGCCGCCCGCGGCCGTCCTGGACGCTCCGCAGCACGCCCGCACCCGCGCCTTCCTCTCCAAGGTCCTCTGACCGCGCGCGTTCCTCGTCATGCGCGCGTGGGGTGCCACAGTGGGCGGGCGCAAGCCGCCTTCGGCCGGCCCGTCGTGGTGGAGCCGTCGTACGGGCCGGGGCGGTCCGGTGTGGCGCGAGCAGGAGGGCGGAAACGGTGCGAGATGCCCGGTGGGGATCCCGTGCGAAGACGTGATGCGTGATTACCGTCGCGCCCAGGCGATCGGACACAGAGCGCTCGCCGGCCTGCCCGGATCGAGGTGGCGGCGCTCGGTGAGAGGGCTTCCAGCTGCCGTGCCGATGAGGTCGGGGTGGGGGTGGAGCGGGTCCGTGTACGGCATGTGAAGAGTGCGACTCCGCTCGAACGGATCTCGCCGGGTGACCGGCCACTGATCAGCTCTTGACCTGCAGGCCGCGGGTGCGGAGTACCCGGCGTTCGATGGGGCTGAAGATGAGGAGGTCGATGGCGATGCCGACGATGAGGATC
>NZ_JBEZBN010000063.1:0-32104 GCF_040647115.1 Streptomyces sp. NPDC044571 | reverse complement strand
GCCGGGCAGTCAAGGGTGGCCGAAGGCCATCGCGAAGCGACGCGACGAAGGAGCGCCCTTGACGGCCCGGACCGACACGGAAGGACAGTGGACTGCCGGGAAGCCCCCGGACTTTCTCTGATGCCGGGTGCGGGCATCCCGACCCCGAAGCCCCCGCCCCGCTTGCCACCCCCGCCCGCCGGCATCCCGCCCCCCGAAGCCCCCGCCCGAAGCCCCCCCCGAAGCCCCCGCCCCCTCACCGACCCGCCATATCCGCCATGGGGGTGATCGTGGTTTCTGCCGGGCCCCGGGCGTCCGCCTCGCGTTGGCGTTCAGCGCTGTCGCTGATGCGGAGCAGCAGGGCGACCATCACCCAGTTGGCCAGGAGGGAGGAGCCGCCCTTCGCCAGGAAGGGCAGCGCCTTGCCCGTCAGGGGGATCAGTCCGGTCACGCCGCCCGCCACCACGAAGACCTGGAGGGCCAGCGCCGCCGCCAGGCCCACCGCCAGCAGCTTGCCGAAGGGGTCGCGGGCGCCGAGGGCCATGCGCAGCCCCCGCTGCACGAGGAGCGCGTACAGGAGCAGGACCGCCATGACCCCCGCCAGGCCGAGTTCCTCGCCGACCGTCGTCAGGATGAAGTCGCTGCGGCCCGCGAACTTGATCAGCTCCGGGTGCCCCAGCCCCAGCCCCGTCCCCGACATCCCTCCGGTGCCGAAGCTGAACAGCGCCTGCGCGGACTGGTCCGAGGTCATCCCCGGCGGCCGGTCCTTCCAGTAGTACGACAGCGGGTTCAGCCAGGCGGCCACGCGCGCCTTCACGTGCGGCTCCGTCGAGCCCACCACGAACGCGCCGCCCGCCGCCATCAGCAGGCCGCACACGATCCAGCTGGTGCGCTCGGTGGCGACGTACAGCATCACCACGAACACGCCGAAGAAGATCAGCGACGTGCCGAGGTCGCGCTCGAAGACCAGTACCAGCAGCGACACGATCCACACCGTGACGATGGGTCCGAGCTGGCGCATCGGGGGCAGCCGCATGCCGAGGAACCTGCGGCCCGTCAGGGCCAGCGAGTCGCGGTGGATCACGAGGTAGCCCGCGAAGAAGACCGCGATCATGATCTTCACGAACTCGCCGGGCTGGAGCGAGAAGCCCCCGACGACGATCCAGCGCTTCGCGCCGTACGTGTCCGCGGGCGAGAAGGCCGGTGCGATCAGCAGCACCAGCGCGGCGGCCATCGTGATGTAGATGAAGCGCTGCAGCAGCCGGTGGTCGCGCAGCAGGGCGACCACCGCGATGCAGGCGGCGACGCCGATGACCGTCCACACCAGCTGTCCCGGCGCGTTGGGGTCCGCGCCGTACTTCTCGATGTACGACTGGTCCAGCCGGTGCAGCAGCACCAGCCCCAGCCCCGTGAGCAGCATCGCGAGCGGGAGGACCAGCGGGTCCGCGTAGGCCGCGAACCGGCGCACGCCCAGGTGTCCGACCAGGGCGAGGAGGCTCATGCTGAGGGTGAAGCCGGTGAGGTTGGCGGGGAGCGCCCCGTTCATCGCCAGGCCCGCGCTCGCATGACCGGCGACGGCGATGGCGACGACGAGGACCAGCAGCAGCGCCTCGGTGCGACGGCGCGCGCCGGCGGTCGTCAGCGGCCTCAGTCCGCGCACGGGACGCCGCCGTCGTCGACGGACGCCGCGGTTGCGGAGGCCATCGGTCCGATCTGCTCGGCAATGCGGCGCTTTATCTTCATATCGACTATGACGTCGAAGACCCCGCCCTGGTTGCTTCCGCGCCCCGCCCGCGGCCCGCGCCCGGCCCGCGAGGACCCCGCCCGCACCCCGCGCCCACCCCGCCCGCGCCCCCTGAAAGCCGCCACGCGGTGGACCGTATTGGCACTCCGCTTGACCGAGTGCTAATCGCCGGAATAGTCTCGCACCTGGCACTCGCCCCCGGTGAGTGCCAACACAGCGACGGGCAGGTCCGGCACCCGCGACGACGGATCCACCTGGTCGCCACCTCAGACAGTTAACCCCGTGAGATCTCCGAAGGGGGAGGTCGGATCGTGACGACCGCCAGCTCCAAGGTTGCCATCAAGCCGCTTGAGGACCGCATCGTGGTCCAGCCGCTCGACGCCGAGCAGACCACGGCCTCCGGCCTGGTCATCCCGGACACCGCGAAGGAGAAGCCCCAGGAGGGCGTCGTCCTTGCCGTGGGCCCGGGCCGCTTCGAGGACGGCCAGCGTCTCCCGCTGGACGTCAACGTCGGCGACATCGTGCTGTACAGCAAGTACGGCGGCACCGAAGTGAAGTACAGCGGCGAGGAGTACCTCGTCCTCTCGGCTCGCGACGTTCTCGCGATCGTCGAGAAGTAATCACTGAAGTCACCACTTCTGCACTTCAGCAGAATGCTTTGAGCTGCGCCCCTGGCCACCCCGCTGATCGCCGGGCGGCGAGGGGCGCAGTTCGTTAAACCCGAGTTTTCGAGAGGGCTGAACCGCTCCCATGGCGAAGATCCTGAAGTTCGACGAGGACGCCCGTCGCGCCCTCGAGCGCGGCGTCAACAAGCTTGCCGACACGGTCAAGGTGACGATCGGCCCCAAGGGCCGCAACGTCGTCATCGACAAGAAGTTCGGCGCCCCCACCATCACCAACGACGGTGTCACCATCGCCCGCGAGGTCGAGCTGGACGACCCGTACGAGAACCTGGGCGCCCAGCTGGTGAAGGAGGTGGCGACCAAGACCAACGACATCGCGGGTGACGGCACCACCACCGCCACCGTGCTGGCCCAGGCGCTGGTCCGCGAGGGGCTGCGCAACGTCGCCGCCGGTGCTTCCCCGGCCGCCCTGAAGAAGGGCATCGACGCCGCGGTCAAGGCCGTCTCCGAGGAGCTCCTCGCGACCGCCCGCCCGATCGAGGACAAGTCCGACATCGCCGCCGTGGCCGCGCTCTCCGCGCAGGACCAGCAGGTCGGCGAGCTCATCGCCGAGGCGATGGACAAGGTCGGCAAGGACGGTGTCATCACCGTCGAGGAGTCCAACACCTTCGGCCTGGAGCTGGAGTTCACCGAGGGCATGGCCTTCGACAAGGGCTACCTCTCGCCGTACATGGTCACCGACCAGGAGCGTATGGAGGCCGTCCTCGACGACCCGTACATCCTGATCAACCAGGGCAAGATCTCGTCCATCCAGGACCTGCTGCCGCTGCTGGAGAAGGTCATCCAGGCGGGTGGCTCCAAGCCGCTGCTGATCATCGCCGAGGACGTCGAGGGCGAGGCCCTCTCCACCCTCGTCGTCAACAAGATCCGCGGCACCTTCAACGCGGTCGCCGTCAAGGCGCCCGGCTTCGGTGACCGCCGCAAGGCGATGCTCCAGGACATGGCCACCCTCACCGGTGCCACCGTCATCGCCGAGGAGGTCGGCCTCAAGCTCGACCAGGCCGGTCTCGACGTGCTGGGCTCTGCGCGCCGCGTGACCATCTCCAAGGACGACACCACGATCGTCGACGGTGCCGGCAGCTCCGAGGAGGTCCTCGGCCGCGTCAACCAGATCAAGGCCGAGATCGAGTCGACGGACTCGGACTGGGACCGCGAGAAGCTGCAGGAGCGCCTGGCGAAGCTCGCCGGCGGCGTCTGCGTCATCAAGGTCGGCGCCGCCACCGAGGTGGAGCTCAAGGAGAAGAAGCACCGCCTTGAGGACGCCATCTCGGCGACCCGCGCCGCGGTCGAGGAGGGCATCGTCTCCGGCGGTGGCTCCGCGCTCGTCCACGCCGTGAAGGTGCTGGAGGGCAACCTGGGCCTGTCCGGCGACGAGGGCACGGGTGTCGCGGTCGTCCGCCGCGCCGCGGTCGAGCCGCTGCGCTGGATCGCCGAGAACGCCGGCCTTGAGGGCTACGTCATCACCTCGAAGGTCGCCGAGCTCGAAAAGGGCCAGGGCTTCAACGCCGCCACCGGCGAGTACGGCGACCTGGTCAAGGCCGGCGTCATCGACCCGGTCAAGGTCACCCGCTCCGCGCTGGAGAACGCCGCTTCCATCGCCTCCCTGCTGCTCACGACCGAGACCCTGGTCGTCGAGAAGCCGGCCGAGGATGAGGCCGACGCCGGTCACGGCCACGGTCACGGCCACAGCCACTGACGCAGGCTGAGCCGAGCTGAACCGGTAAGGGCCCCGGTCACCGCTTCCGAGTGGTGACCGGGGCCCTTCGCCGTGTGCGCCGTGTGCGGCGTACGCCGCACAGGCCGTGCCGGTGCCGGGTCAGGTGTCCATCATGCCGAGCTGCCGCATCAGGCCCATGGCGTCGTAGTGCCACCACCCTTCCTTGATCATTCCGTCCGCGCAGCGGAAGACCGTCGTGCCGGTCATCGTGCAGGTCTTGCCGGTCGGGGCGACCCCCATGAACTCGCCCTTGTGCTTTCCGGTCCAGGTCCACAACGTGGTGATGTAGTCGTCCTGGGCCATCTGGGCATCGATCGTGAACGTGAAGTCGAAGGCGCCGCGCCACATCTGGACGTCTTCGCGCATTCCCTCCGGACCGATCTTGTCCTGGGGGTTTCCGATGTCGTGGTCGCGGTAGTCCGAGGCGAAGATCTCGTCCGCCGCGGACATGTCGCCCTTCATCGCGAGGTCGTTGAACATTCGGTTCGCGAGCATCGTGTTGAGGTGCTCGTCGCGTACGACGTCCAGGTTGGTGAACCTGGGCATCCCGTCACAGAGGGCCACCATCTCCTGGAACATCTGGTCCGTCTCCGGGAGGTGAGAGTTTTTCATGGCCTCTTCGTACGACGGGAATTCGACGACGTCGACGTAGTGGGTGTCGGACTCGCGGTCCTTCGCGATGACGCTGTGGGTCACCGTGCGCTTGCCGTTCGTCTTCGCCAGGTACCGGTCCAGGACCTGATTCAGGTCCTCGGGCCTGCTCGTCTCATAATCGACAATTTGTACGAATGTCATGGCGTCTCCCGGGCTGGATGAGGTATGTCCAGTTTAAGAAGAATTAGCCCATAAGGGGCTACTGGGGGCCGTACTTGCGGCCCGTACGCGAGCTCACCCCGCCCAGCAGCCCGCGCGGCGCCAGCTTCACCACGCCCATCAGCGCCTTGTACCGCGGATCCGGGATCGAGACCGTCTTGCCGCGCGCCAGGTCGGCCAGCGCCGAGGCCACCAACTTGTCGGCGTCCAGCCACATCCAGCCCGGGATGTTGTCCGTGCCCATGCCGGCGCGCTGGTGGAACTCGGTCCGTACGAAGCCGGGGCACAGCGCCATCAGCCGCACCCCGGACCCCGCCAGGTCCTTCGCCGCGCCCTGCGTGAACTGGACGACCCAGGCCTTGCTCGCCCCGTAGGTGCCGCGCGGTACGAAGGCCGCCACCGAGGCCACGTTGACCACTCCGCCCCGGCCGCGTGAGCGCATCGACGAGGTGGCCGCCGAGGTGAGCCGCAGGACGGCCTCGACGTGCACCTTCAGCATGGCCAGCTCGTCGGCCATGGAGACTTCGAGGTAGCGGCCCTTGTTGCCGAAGCCGGCGTTGTTGACCAGCAGGTCCACCGGGTGCGTGCGGTCGTCGAGGCGCTCTTCCACCGCCGCGATGCCCGCGTCGGTGGCGAGGTCGGCGGTCAGCACCTCGGCCTCGATGCCGTGCCGGTCGTGCAGCTCGGTGGCCTGTTCGGCGAGCCGCTCGGTGTCGCGGGCCACCAGTACGAGGTTGTGTCCCTGGGCGGCGAGCCGCCGGGCGAAGGCGGCGCCGATGCCCGCCGTGGATCCCGTAATCAACGCAGTCGTCATAGGCGCAACCTAGCCGCCCCTGGTGACGGGTTCATCAGCCTGCGCGCGTGATGACTGCGCCTGCATGTACGTGCGCACCGTCTCGTGGGCCTGCGGCTCCATCGCCGCGCCCGCCGCCAGCGTCCGCGGGAGCAGGGCGCGCTCCGTCGTGAAGGCGCGGAACCAGAGCCCCACCGTCACGTCGTGGTCCGGGCGGTGCACGATCTCGACCGTGTCGCCGGCGCCGACCCGGCCCTCCTGGATCACCCGCAGGTACGCGCCCGGCCGTGCGGCCTGCGTGAACCGCTTGACCCAGGCCTTCTCGCCGAGGGCGCCCTGGAAGGTGCGGCAGGGGATGCGGGCCGAGGCCACCTCCAGGACCAGGTCCGCGCCGATCCGCCAGCGCTCACCGAGCAGCGCGCCGGTCAGGTCGATGCCGGAGGTGGTGAGGTTCTCGCCGAAGGTTCCGCCGGGCAGTTCGCGGTCCAGCTCGCGCTCCCACCAGTCCAGGTCCTCGCGTGCGTACGCGTAGACGGCCTGGTGTTCGCCGCCGTGGTGGCGCAGGTCGCAGACGTCGTCACCTTCGACACCGCTGGCGCCCACCCCTCGGGGGCCCGGCGCGAAGACCCGGACGCTGCCGGGGACCGGGCGCTTGCCGATCCCGGTCAGGCCGCCCTTGGCGTCGGTGTGCTCGACGGCGGTGGCGCGGCCGGTGTTCACGGAGAGAACGCGCCTGCGGGGCGGGGTCGCGGCGGTGTCCGGTGCGGCGGTGTCGGGTCCGGCGGCGGGTCCGGGGATCGGAAGCATGGCCGATACCGTAGCCGAGGTCTCCCAAAGGCGGAACCAGGATATTGGCGGTGTGGTCAAAGCAGGGCTTATGCTCGAAGGATGATCGAGGCACGCCATCTCCGGGTCCTGCGCGCCGTGGCCGGTACGGGCTCCTTCTCCGCCGCCGCCCGCGAGCTCGGCTGCACCCAGCCCGCCGTCTCCCAGCAGATGAAGGCGCTGGAGCAGTCCGCCGGCACCCCCCTGCTGGTCCGCACCGGGCGCGAGATGCGGCTGACCCAGGCCGGCGACGCGCTGGTCCGGCACGCCGCCGGGATCCTCGCCGGGCTGACCGCCGCCGAGGAGGAGGTCGCGGCCATCGCGGGGCTGCGCGCCGGGCGGGTCCGCCTCGTGTCCTTCCCGAGCGGCAGCTCGACGCTGGTGCCGACCGCCCTCGCGGCGATGCGGGCCGAGCACCCGGGCACCCGTATCTCGCTGGTCGAGGCGGAGCCGCCGCGTTCGGTGGAGATGCTGCGCGACGGCGACTGCGATGTGGCGCTGGCCTTCCGGTACGCGGGCGCCTCGGCGCCGGTCGCCGAGTGGGAGGACCTGGTGGTGCGGCCGCTGCTGACGGACCGGCTCGTCGGGCTGGTGCCCGAGGGGCACCGGCTGGCCGGTGCGGAGCGGCTCGGCATGGCGGAGCTGGCCGACGAGCCGTGGATCGCGGGCTGCCCGCGCTGCCGTCGGCATCTGGTGGAGGTCTGCGAGGACGCGGGCTTCACCCCGCGGATCGACTTCGCCACCGACGACTATCCGGCGGTGGTCGGCCTGGTGGGGGCGGGGCTGGGGGTCGCCGTGCTGCCGGAGCTCGCGGTGGAGTCCGTACGGGCCAAGGGGGTCGCCACGGTGGCCGTGGAGCCGGCCGTCGAGCGCGAGGTCGTGGCGCTGACGCTGCCCGATCTGGCCCGGGTTCCGGCCGTGGCCGCGACCCTGACCGAGCTGGAGCGTGCCGCCACGCGCTGACCGAACCGCCCGTACGGCGGTACTGCGGTTCGGCCGAACGGGTGGCGTGCAGAACCGCTCCCGCGGAGGGAAACGTTCCTTCGTACTCTCCGGTCAGTTACCGGTCAATGAGGTGTGGACGGTCCGATCGTGGTCGATGCGGGGATCAGTCGATGGCGGGCGCGGCCCATCAGTTCCTCGCGCTCGTCCTCAGTGAGGCCGCCCCACACCCCGTAGGGCTCGCGGACGGCGAGTGCGTGCGCGGCGCATTCCGAACGCACCGGGCATCGCATGCAGACCTCTTTGGCCGAGGCTTCGCGCGCACTCCTGGCCGCGCCCCGCTCGCCTTCCGGGTGGAAGAAGAGGGAGCTGTCGACCCCGCGGCAGGCAGCGAGCAGCTGCCAGTCCCAGAGATCGGCGTTCGGTCCGGGGAGGCGGGAGAAATCTGCCATGGGTAGTCCTCTTGGTCGCCGGTACTGAGACGGTTACGGTCCAAGTCTCCACACCTACTGTCGTAGTAGATGTAAATATGACTCATTGGGAATCTAGCCTCAGTCACGGGCCAAACGGAAGGAAAGCCGCCAAATAGGGCATAGCTCCAGATGGAGGACGCGTGTCGAGTGGTTCCGGCACCGTGATCGCTTCCTCACGTAGAGTGCCGAAGGTGTCCGTCCGACCCGTAACTCTTTCGAGTGACCATCGTTGAGAGTGCGAAGGCGGTTGAACCAAGAAGTTCCCGGACAGGTGTCCGAGAGCATCGACCGCACAGGTGACGATACGTACCAGCCTGGAGGCTCAAGGTGACGCGCATCAGCAGCTGCGGAGGGCGGTCATGACATCCGTCCTCGTCTGCGACGACTCCCCGCTTGCCCGAGAGGCGCTCCGTCGCGCGGTTGCCACCGTGCCCGGCGTCGAGCGTGTGACGACGGCTGCCAACGGCGAGGAAGTCCTCCGCCGCTGGGGTGCCGACCGCTCCGACCTGATTCTGATGGATGTACGGATGCCCGGGCTGGGCGGTGTGGAGACGGTGCGCCGACTTCTCTCGGCCGACCCCGGCGCCCGCATCATCATGCTGACGGTCGCCGAGGACCTGGACGGCGTGGCCCTCGCGGTCGCCGCCGGCGCCCGGGGCTATCTGCACAAGGACGCCTCGCGCGCCGAACTGCGGGCCACGGTCACCCAGGCGCTCGCCGACCCCACCTGGCGCCTGGCCCCGCGCCGGCTCCGCTCGGCCGAGATGGGCGCCGCGCCCACGCTCACCGCGCGGGAGATCCAGGTGCTGGAGGGCATGAGCCACGGCCGGTCCAACGCGGAGATCGGGCGCGAGCTCTTCCTCTCCGAGGACACGGTCAAGACGCACGCCCGCCGGCTCTTCAAGAAGCTCGGCGCCTCGGACCGGGCGCACGCCGTGGCCCTCGGGTTCCGCTGGGGCCTGGTCCGCTGAGCGTGCGCTCGCCCGCCGGCCGCTGACCAGCTGACGGAGAGCGGTCCCGTCCGCCACCGGCGGGCGGGGCGGCACGTCCCGACGCGCCGGGCGCCGCCCCGGGAGGACCTCGACCCGCCGGGGGATTGGCGGCGCTCGATCCGGGGGACGTGTCGCTTCGAGCGCGATGCCGCATCCTTGAGGTGTGGCGCATTTTCTGGGATGGGGCCTCAGGGAGTATTCGGGCGAGCGGGAGGGGAGGGCGCAGTGATGAGTTCAGGCGCACCCGCTCATAACGCTTCGATGCACAACACGGACCGTGGTGCCGCGAATGCTCCGGCGCCAAGGCACCATGGATTGATGCGCGACGACGAGGCCCCGGGGTCACCCGCGGCCACAGGACCCACCGGCGCCGCCAAGGGCGGCAGCGCCGGGGCCGTCAGCGCGCTCGTACGCAGGGCGGTCGAGGGCGACGAGCAGGCGACGCACGATCTGCTCGCCTTCGTGCACCCCCTCGCCATCCGCTACTGCCGCACCCGGCTCTCGCGCCTGCCGGGTGATGCCCGCCACTTCGTCGAGGACCTGGCGCAGGAGGTCTGCGTCGCCGTCCTGATGGCGCTGCCGCGCTACCGCGACACCGGGCGCCCCTTCGAGGCCTTCGTCTTCGCCATCGCCGCGCACAAAGTGGCGGACCTCCAGCGGGCCGCCATGCGCCATCCCGGCAGCACGGCCGTGCCCTCGGACGAGATGCCGGAGCGGCCGGACGACTCGCTGGGCCCGGAGGAGCGGGCGCTGCTCAGCAGTGACGCCGCCTGGGCCAAGAAGCTGCTCGCCAACCTTCCGGAGAACCAGCGCGAGCTCCTCGTCCTGCGGGTCGCCGTCGGCCTGACGGCGGAGGAGACGGGCCAGATGCTCGGCATGTCCCCGGGAGCGGTCCGGGTGGCACAGCACCGGGCGCTCAGCCGGCTGCGCGCGCTCGCCGAGCAGTAGCAGAGTCGTAGGAACAGACGAAACTTCTGCTTGACCTTGGTCGTGGAATGAGACGCCTCGGGATCCCGTTAGCATGGACATCCGCGCTGAGCAAGACCATTGGGAAGGTGTCATGACTGTGAACGCCGACGGAGTGCCCGACAAATTCGCCACCCTCGGGCTCACTTATGACGATGTCCTGCTGCTGCCGGGCGCGTCCGACATGGCACCGGACGAGATCGACACCTCCTCCCTCATCTCGCGCAACGTCCGGGTGAACGTTCCGCTGCTGTCCGCCGCTATGGACAAGGTCACCGAGGCCCGGATGGCCATCGCGATGGCCCGCCAGGGCGGCGTCGGCGTCCTGCACCGCAACCTCTCCATCGCCGACCAGGCCAACCAGGTCGACCTGGTCAAGCGCTCCGAGTCCGGCATGGTCACCGACCCGATCACGGTGCACCCGGACGCGACGCTGCGCGAGGCCAACGAGCTCTGCGGGAAGTTCCGCATCTCCGGCGTCCCGGTCACCGACCCGGCGGGCAAGCTCCTCGGCATCGTCACCAACCGCGACATGGCCTTCGAGCCGGACCGCAGCCGCCAGGTGCGCGAGGTCATGACCCCGATGCCGCTGGTCACCGGCAAGGTCGGCATCTCCGGCGTCGACGCCATGGAGCTGCTGCGCCGGCACAAGATCGAGAAGCTGCCGCTGGTCGACGAGGCGGGCGTCCTCAAGGGCCTCATCACGGTCAAGGACTTCGTCAAGGCCGAGCAGTACCCGAACGCCGCCAAGGACAAGGAAGGCCGACTGCTCGTCGGCGCCGCCGTCGGTGTCGCCGGCGACGCGTACGACCGCGCCCAGGCCCTGATCGAGGCGGGCGCCGACTTCATCGTCGTCGACACCGCCCACGGCCACTCCCGCCTGGTCGGCGACATGGTCGCCAAGATCAAGTCGAACTCCTCCGTCGACGTCATCGGCGGCAACGTCGCCACCCGCGACGGCGCCCAGGCGCTCGTCGACGCGGGCTGCGACGGCATCAAGGTCGGCGTCGGCCCGGGCTCCATCTGCACCACCCGCGTCGTCGCCGGCATCGGCGTCCCGCAGGTCACCGCCATCTACGAGGCGGCACTCGCCGCCAAGGCCGCGGGCGTCCCGGTCATCGGCGACGGCGGCCTGCAGTACTCCGGCGACATCGCCAAGGCCCTCGTCGCGGGCGCCGACACGGTGATGCTCGGCTCGCTGCTCGCCGGCTGCGAGGAGTCCCCCGGAGAGCTGCTCTTCATCAACGGCAAGCAGTTCAAGTCGTACCGCGGCATGGGCTCGCTCGGCGCGATGCAGACCCGCGGCGACCGCAAGTCCTTCTCCAAGGACCGCTACTTCCAGGAGGGCGTGGGCGGCGACGACAAGCTCATCCCCGAGGGCATCGAGGGCCAGGTCCCCTACCGCGGCCCGCTCTCCGCGGTCGTGCACCAGCTCGTCGGCGGCCTGCGCCAGTCGATGTTCTACGTCGGCGGCCGCACGGTGCCCGAGCTCCAGGAGCGCGGCCGCTTCGTCCGCATCACCTCGGCGGGCCTCAAGGAGAGCCACCCGCACGACATCCAGATGACGGTCGAGGCGCCGAACTACAGCCGCAAGGGCTGACCGGGCCGGAACAGTGATCGCACCGAGGGGCGGGTCCGCACGGACCCGCCCTTCCGCGTGCGTCCGTACAGCGGTCAGCGGAACGCAGGTCCCCGGCGTTCGGGGATACTGGACGGGCAGACCCAGAGGAAAGGCCACCACACGTGACTGAGATCGAGATCGGGCGCGGCAAGCGCGGCCGCAGGGCGTACGCGTTCGACGACATCGCCATCGTCCCGAGCCGGCGTACGCGGGACCCGAAGGAGGTCTCCATCGCCTGGCAGATCGACGCGTACCGCTTCGAGCTCCCGTTCCTGGCCGCCCCCATGGACTCGGTCGTCTCCCCGCAGACCGCCATCCGCATCGGCGAGCTCGGCGGCCTCGGCGTGCTGAACCTCGAAGGCCTGTGGACCCGGTACGAGGACCCGCAGCCGCTGCTCGACGAGATCGCGGAGCTGGACGAGGACGCCGCGACGCGCCGCCTCCAGGAGATCTACTCCGCCCCGATCCAGGCCGACCTGATCCGGCAGCGGATCAAGGAGGTGCGCGACTCGGGCGTCGTCACCGCCGCCGCGCTGTCCCCGCAGCGCACCGCCGAGTTCTCCAAGGCGGTCGTGGACGCGGGCGTGGACATCTTCGTGATCCGCGGCACGACGGTCTCCGCGGAGCACGTCTCCGGCGCCGCCGAGCCGCTGAACCTCAAGCAGTTCATCTACGAGCTCGACGTCCCGGTCATCGTCGGCGGCTGCGCCACCTACACCGCGGCCCTGCACCTGATGCGCACCGGCGCCGCGGGCGTCCTGGTCGGCTTCGGCGGCGGCGCCGCGCACACCACGCGCAACGTGCTCGGCATCCAGGTCCCGATGGCCACCGCCGTCGCGGACGTCGCCGCGGCCCGCCGCGACTACATGGACGAGTCCGGCGGCCGGTACGTGCACGTCATCGCGGACGGCGGCGTGGGCTGGTCGGGCGACCTCCCCAAGGCCATCGCCTGCGGTGCGGACGCCGTCATGATGGGCTCCCCCCTGGCCCGTGCCACGGACGCCCCCGGCAAGGGCAACCACTGGGGCATGGAGGCCGTCCACGAGGACGTGCCGCGCGGCAAGAAGGTGGACCTGGGCACCGTCGGCACCACCGAGGAGATCCTCACCGGTCCGTCGCACACCCCGGACGGCTCGATGAACCTCTTCGGCGCCCTGCGCCGCTCCATGGCCACCACCGGCTACAGCGAGCTCAAGGAGTTCCAGCGGGTCGAGGTCACGGTCGCGGACTCCCAGCACAGCCGCTGATCGACGCGCGGACGAAGGGCCGGCACCCCGCTGGGGGCGCCGGCCCTTCGGCGTCCGTCCGCCGTACGCGGCGGCGGGTCAGTTCCTGCCCTTCCTCCGGCGTTCCATGCAGATGCCCCACGGGACCAGGAAGACGGCCGCGGCGAGCAGCCACTTGAGCACGTACTGCGCGTCGTACCGGGACATGTGTGAGTGCGCGTCGCCCAAAGCCTTGTAGAGCACGAGCGTCCACGCGCCGAGGAGCAGCCCGGGGACACCGAGCACCCAGAGGAGGACGGTGAACCAGACGGCGCCCCGGCCCGGGCCGTCCGCCCGAACGGACCCGGACGGCTGCGGGATGCACGACGGGTCGCGGGGCGGCATGCGGACCACGGAGCCGGCCGGAACACCCGCGTCCAAGGGGGCGAGCGCATCGGCGGTCAGGCGGTACAGGGTCGGCTCGACGGTCACGGTGAACCCGTCGTTCCCCACCAGGTGGCGGGCGCCGTCCGGATATACCTGCATCAGGGAGCACTCGGCATAGCGGACGGTGGCCCTGCCCCGCGGCGAGACGAGGCTGACGCCGTCCTGCGCCACGAGCAGGGCGACGTTCCCGTCCTCGAAGGCCGAGAAGCGGCGCCCGTCCACGACATCGGGGGACTGCGCGGGGGCGGCCACAAGCCCCGCCCAGTCCACCCCCCGGCCGGGCACCTGCATCAGGGCGTCGGCCCACACGGCGCGGGCGACCCGCTGGAGGTCGGCGACGGTGACCGCCTCGATCTCCGCCTTCGCCTCGGCCACGGTGAGGTTGCGGTGGCGCAGCAGCAGGTTCACCGCGTGTCCGGGGAGCATGCGGGCGGCGAGCTCCGGCAGGTCGAACCGGGCCAGCGTGGAAGCCCGTACGGCGTCCAGGTCGGTCTGCTCGATCCGGCCGGCCCGAAGCTTCGCGAAGACGTCGATGAAGGCTCCGACCAGGGCGTCCTGCTTCTCCGGGAGCGCGTCGGCATAGGCGGTGATCGTCGCGGTGTCGGCGTCGCGTGGGGAGTAGTCGGCGGTCGCGGTGTAGGAGTAGCCGCCCTTCTGGCGCAGCTCGCGGAACAGCTCCTTGCCCAGAACGTCGGCGAACAGACCCGCTTCGGTCGAGCGCGGGAGGACCGCCGTCAGGACGACGCCGCCTTCCTCGCCGTGGAAGTAGGCGGGGGTGGCGGGCAGCGCGGAGGTGGCCTCCGGGGCCGGCTGCCACGCGCCGGCCGGAAGCCTGAGGTCGAGGCCTTCGGGGACGGTCTCGCCGGTGATCCACAGGACGGCGTTCTCCGTCGTGAACCGGGTCTGCGCCCAGGCGCGGACCTGGTCCGCGGTCAGGTGGTGCAGGCCCGCCTCGGCGTAGCTGGTGAGGCCGTACGAGCGGGAGCCGTAGCGCCAGAGGGTGGCGGCGTGGGCCGGGCCGCGGCTCTTGCCGGCGGCCTCGGTGCGCAGGATCTCCTTCTCGGTCTCCAGGCGGTCCATCGGGAGGTCGCGCAGCGCCGCGCAGACGCCGTTGAGGTACTCGACCACGTCGGCGGCGGTGCCGGTGACGTGGAAGTGGGTGTGGGTGGCGGCGGTGGCACCGTTGTAGTGCAGGTCGCCGAGGCCGTGCCGGTGCAGCGCGAGGTGCTCGACCAGGTGGGTGATGCCGCTGGCGGCGAGGGTCTCGTCGGCTCGGCCGACCCGGAAGAGGAGCCCGGCGGTCAGGGGCCCCGAGCCGGGGGCGAGGACGGTGCGGATGCCGTCCACGGTGGTGGTGGTGATGCCGTCGGCACCGGCACCGGCTTCCGTGCGGGCTTCGGTGCGGGCGCCGGTGCCGGTGCCGGTGTCGGTGCCGAGCGGGGTGGTGTCCGTGTCCATGGTGTCCCTCAGCCCTTCGCCAGGGCGGTCTTGCGGTGGCGGGCGAACTCGGCCTCGTGGTCGGCGGTGCCGATGTAGCCCCACGGGAACTCGCTCGCGCGGTCGCCGAGGGCGCGGAAGTGCGGGGCTGCCTCGGCGTGCCGGCCGGCCGCGCAGTGCGCGGCCGCGAAGGCGCTGTGGGCGTTGACGGACTGGTACGCCTCGGCGCGGGCCGCGGGGTGCAGCACCGAGTGGGCGGCGGCGTCCACGAGGGCCTGGCGGGCCGGGGCGGCGCGCAGATACGTTTCTGCGACCCGGTCGCCTTCCTTTTCCCGCAGCTCCAGGTACTGCTCCATCTGGGCGACGGCGATCAGGGCACCGTTCGGGCTCCCCGGCGGCGACGCCTTCGCGCACTCCGCGGCGAAGCCGTGGGCGGCTTCCCACGTGCCGCCCCACTTCGGGCAGAGCTGCTGGAGCAGCTGCTGCCGGCCCGAGTAGTGGTGCGGGTGGTGCTCTGCGAGCCGCTCGTAGCGGCGCCGGGTTTCTTCCAGGCCGAGCTGGAGGCCGCGGGAGGTGATGACGCGCAGGTACCAGGCGAGCGCGTACCGGGGGTGCTCGGCGCAGACGTCGATGAGCAGTATTTCCGCACGCCGCAGGTGCGCGTGGAAGTCCTCGAACTGCTGCTGCGACACGTACTGGGCGCGGTGCCCCGTACGCCTGGCCCAGCCGGCCTGGATCAGCCGGTCGGCGAGCAGGGACCGGGCCAGCGGGTCGTGCGGGTCGCGGTCGACGGCCTGCCGCAGGAACCCCTGGTAGTCGGGGATGTCGGCGACGACCCGGCAGGCGAGGGCGCGGTCGTCCTCGTCGGGGTGCGCCGCGAAGGCGGCGGACACGGCGTCCCAGTCGCGGCGCCGGACGGCCTCGCGCAGGGCGCCGAGGGCGGGGATGCGGTCGGCGGGTTCGAAGACGGGCCGGCCGGGCGGAAGATGAACAGACACGCGCGGATCATAGGGCCGCAGGTGCGGCCGCCAACAGCAGTTTCTTCCGATCGTGCCTGCTCAGGCCCCCTGGGTCAGGCGGCGATCTTCTTGGCCGTGCCGAGCCGACGAGGGCGCCGACGCCGACCGCGGCGTAGCCGATCTGGTACTTGCCGGCGCCGATGATCCCGCCGTAGACACCGGCCGCGACCAGGGCCGCGGCCACGGCGGCGGCGATGCCGAGCGCGACGTTGCCGGGGCGGTCGGGCGCCTGTGCGGGGGCCGGGGTGAAGCGCTCGGGCGCGGGCGGCGTGAACTGCCGGCTCATGCGGAGATCCCCCCTGGGATGCGGATGCACGGCTGTCCAGGGGACATAAGTGCGAGATAAGTCGCCGAGGCCGGCAGTCGCACCGACATCCGCAGGGGGATTTACCGGTTCAGAGGCGGTGGGCCGCTCCCGCCGGGCTGGCGCCGCGGGTGTCCAGGAGCAGCTGGGCCTTCACCGCCAGGCCCTGGAGGTCGTAGGTGCGGTGGTGCTGGAGCAGGATCGTCAGGTCGGCGTTGGCCGCGGCCTCGTACAGCGATTCGGCACGGGGCACGGGCTGGTCCCGGACGCGCCAGCCCGGGATGTACGGGTCGTGGTAGCTGATCAGAGCTCCCAGGTCGAGGAGGCGGCTGGCGATCTCGCCGGCGGGGGAGCCCTCCTGGTCCGCGAGATCGGGCTTGTACGTCACCCCGAGCAGCAGGACGCGCGCCCCGCGCGCCGATTTTCCGTGCTCGTTCAGCAGGGTGGCCGAGCGCTGGATGACGTATTGGGGCATCCGGCTGTTGATCTCCTGCGCCAGGCCCACCATGCGCAGGGGGTGTCCCGGGGTGCGGGTGGTGTGGGGGAGGTAGTTGGGGTCCAGGGGGACACTGTGGCCGCCGACGCCGGGGCCGGGGCGGAAGGCCTGGAACCCGTACGGCTTGGTCTCGGCGCACCGGATGACGTCCCACAGGTCGACGCCGAGGTCGTGGCACAGGACCGCCATCTCGTTCATGAGGGCGATGTTCACGTGCCGGTAATTGGTCTCCAGCAGCTGTACGGTCTCGGCCTCGCGCAGCCCGCGGGCGCGGACCACCTTCTCGGTGAGGCGGGCGTAGAAGGCGTGTGCCGACTCGGTGCAGGCGGGGGTGAGGCCGCCGATCACCTTGGGGGTGTTGGCGATGCCGTACGTACGGTTGCCCGGGTCGTGGCGGCTCGGGGAGTACGCCAGGTGGAAGTCGCGGCCGGCGCGCAGGCGGGAGCCGGCTTCGAGGATCGGGCGCAGGTAGTCCTCGGTGACCCCCGGATGCGCGGCGGATTCGAGGATGACGGTGGTGTGCGGGCGCAGCCGGGCGGCGAGCGTGCGGCCCGCCTCACCGACGGCCCCGAGGTCGAGCGCACGGTCGGCGCCGAGCTGGGTGGGGGCGCAGATGACGGCCGTGCGGACCCGGCCGAGCTCGGCGGGGTTGGTGGTGATCCGGAAGCCGGCGGCCGACATGCGGCGGACCTCGGCGGCGGTGAGGGTGGAGTCCGTGGCTGGACCGCTGTCGTAGCCGACCGTCTCGATTCCGGCGGCGACGGCCGCCTGGGCCAGTGGGAGGCCGAGGTGGCCGAGTCCGATGACGGCGAGGTCTGCGGGCATGGGTTGCCGTCCCTTCCCTGACATGCATGAGGGGGCTGGGTGCGCAAGTCCTGTGGACCGGAGGAGTGGCCTGACCAAGCTGGCGCGATGTCAGACTAGGCGTATATATGACCGAAGTGTCGTATTACGGGGTGGTGGTCACTCTTGTGTTGTCCACAGGCGGTGGCTGATGTCGGACGGGCGGGTCAGAATCGAGGACGGGGGGTGTGAGCGGGATCACCCGCACCGAGCGGGAGACGTCCGTACCGAGCGGGAGACACCCGCACCGACGGGAGGCAGCCGTGAGGACAGCGACACTGGGGCCGGAGCAGCGTGCGAAGGCGCTCGCCGGCATGGCCGAGCGGGAACTGGACGTCTTGGTGGTGGGCGCGGGCGTGGTCGGCGCCGGCACCGCCCTCGACGCCGCGACCCGGGGACTCGCGACCGGGCTCGTGGAGGCGCGGGACTGGGCCTCGGGCACCTCCAGCCGGTCGAGCAAGCTGATCCACGGCGGCCTGCGCTATCTGGAGATGCTCGACTTCGCCCTCGTACGGGAGGCCCTCAAGGAGCGCGGGCTGCTGCTGGAGCGGCTGGCTCCGCACCTGGTCAAGCCCGTGCCGTTCCTCTACCCGCTCCAGCACAAGGGCTGGGAGCGGCTGTATGCCGGCTCGGGCGTGGCCCTGTACGACGCGATGTCGGTCTCCAGCGGGCACGGCCGGGGCCTGCCGGTGCACCGGCACCTGACCCGCAAGCGGGCGCTGCGGGTGGCACCGGCGCTGCGCAAGGACGCGTTGGTGGGCGCCCTGCAGTACTACGACGCCCAGATGGACGACGCCCGCTACGTCACCACGCTGGTGCGGACGGCGGCCGCGTACGGGGCGCAGTGCGCCAACCGGGCGAGGGTGGTCGGCTTCCTGCGCGAGGGCGAGCGGGTCGTCGGCGCGCGGGTGCAGGATGTGGAAGGGGGGCGGGGGCGTACCGGGGAGTACGAGATCCGTGCGAAGCAGGTCGTGAACGCGACGGGCGTGTGGACGGACGACACGCAGGCGATGATCGGGGAGCGCGGCCGGTTCCACGTCCGGGCCTCTAAGGGCATCCATCTGGTGGTGCCGAAGGACCGGATCAATTCGAGCACCGGGTTGATCCTGCGGACCGAGAAGTCGGTGCTGTTCGTCATCCCGTGGGGCCGGCACTGGATCGTGGGCACCACGGACACCGACTGGGACCTGGACAAGGCCCATCCGGCGGCCTCCAGCGCGGACATCGACTACCTGCTGGAGCATGTGAACGCGGTGCTGGCGGTGCCGCTGACGCGCGATGACGTGGAGGGTGTGTACGCGGGCCTGCGGCCCCTGCTGGCCGGCGAGTCGGACGCGACGAGCAAACTTTCGCGCGAGCACACCGTGGCGCACCCGGTGCCGGGGCTGGTGATGGTGGCGGGCGGCAAGTACACGACGTACCGGGTCATGGCCAAGGACGCGGTGGACGAGGCGGTGCACGGGCTGGACCAGCGGGTCGCGGACTGCGTGACGGAGGACGTGCCGCTGGTGGGGGCGGAGGGCTACCGGGCGCTGTGGAACGGCCGGGCCGGGATCGCCGCCCGGACGGGTCTTCATGTGGTGCGGGTGGAGCACCTGTTGAACCGGTACGGCTCGCTGACGGACGAACTGCTCGACCTGGTCGAGGCCGACGCGTCCTTGGGTGAACCGCTGACCGGCGCGGACGACTACCTGCGGGCGGAGGTGGTGTACGCGGCCTCGCACGAGGGGGCGCGCCATCTGGACGACGTGCTGACGCGACGGACGCGGATCTCGATCGAGACCTTCGACCGCGGGACGCGGACGGCGAGGGAATGCGCGGAGCTGATGGCTCCGGTTCTGGGGTGGGACAAGCAGCAGATCGAGAAGGAAGTGGAGCACTACGAGAAGAGGGTGCAGGCGGAGCGGGAATCGCAGCGTCAGCCGGACGACCAGACGGCGGATGCGGCGCGGTTGGGGGCGCCCGACATCGTTCCGTTGTAACTCCGGGATGTGCGGCAGGGAACCGTGGACCCGGGGCTCCCGTCCGTTGCGGAGTGAGGAACAATGAGGGTTCTGCCGGGGCGGGTTACCGCGCGGGTTCTCCCGGGGCGGGCCACCGGACACCCCGGCGGCTCCCGGGGCAGCCGGAGCAGGCGGCACGATCGCAGAGGGGACGCATGTCGAAGCCGGAGCACACCGAGTCGTCTGCGCAGAAGCAGGACCGGGCGGAGCCGGCGGTCCCGCCTGCCACCTCGCCCGGGGCGGAGCCGGAGGACGCGAAGCCGGCGGCGGCCAAGCCGGACCTGGCGAAGGCCCCGGTGGTCCCGTCCGAGGCGGAGCCGCAGGCCGCCAAGCGCGCAGCGGCGAAGCCGGACCTGACGCAGCCTGAGGACGCGAAGCCCGTACTGGCGAAGCCGGCTGCGAAGCCGAGCCTGGCGAAGCCTGCGGCGGAGCCCGCGGACGCGAAGCCGGCTGCGAAGCCGAGCTTGGCGAAGCCTGCGGCGGAGCCCGCGGACGCGAAGCCCGGCGCGGCGAAGGCGGACCTGGCCGAGGCCGCTTCGGCGAAGGTCGGGGACGTCCCGCCCGCGGCGAAGTCCGAGGACGCGAAGCCGGTCGACCCGAAGCCGGTCGACCCGAAGCCGGTCGACCCGAAGCCGGCGGTGGCCAAGGCCGGTTCGGGGGAGCCGGTCAAGAACCCCGTGGTCGAGAAGGCCGATGCCGTGGCCGCAGCCGTCAAGGCGGCCGCCGCCAAGGCCGCCGCGGACGGGCAGGACGAAGGGCGGCTGCTCGCGCAGCGTTACCGGCTCCGCTCGGTGCTCGGCAAGGGCGGCATGGGCACCGTCTGGCGCGCCGAGGACGAGACCCTCGGCCGCACCGTCGCCGTCAAGGAACTCCGCTTCAGCACCGGCGTCGACGAGGACGAGAAGCGCAGGCTCATCACCCGCACCCTCCGCGAGGCCAAGGCCATCGCCCGGATCCGCAACGACGGCGCCGTCACCGTCTTCGACGTGGTCGACGAGGACGGCCGTCCGTGGATCGTCATGGAGCTCATCGAGGGCCCCTCGCTGGCCGAGTTCATCCGGGAAGAGGGCCCGCTGAGCCCCCGCCGCGCCGCCGAGGTCGGCCTCGCCGTGCTCGACGTGCTGCGCGCCGCGCACGGCCAGGGCATCCTGCACCGGGACGTGAAGCCGTCCAACGTGCTCATCGCCCCCACCGGCCGCGTCGTCCTCACCGACTTCGGCATCGCGCAGGTCGAGGGCGACCCCTCCATCACCTCCACCGGCATGCTCGTCGGCGCCCCCTCCTACATCTCGCCGGAGCGCGCCCGCGGCCAGAAGCCCGGGCCGCCCGCCGACATGTGGTCGCTCGGCGGCCTGCTCTACGCCGCCGTCGAGGGCGTGCCCCCGTACGACAAGGGCTCCGCGCTCGCCACCCTCACCGCGGTCATGACCGAGCCGGTCGACCCGCCGAAGAACGCCGGGCCGCTGACCGAGGTCATCTACGGCCTGCTGGTCAAGGACCCGGCCCGCCGGCTCGACGACCAGCGCGCACGTGCCATGCTCACGGCCGTCATCAACGCGCCGGAGGAGGTCCCCGCCCCGGTCCTCGCCCCCGCCGTCGAGGAGACCCGGCAGATCTCGCTGGCCGATGCCAAGGAGGCCGCGGCCAAGGCCGCCGCCGAGAAGGCCGCCGAGAAGGCCGAGAAGAAGGAGCGCGAGCGGCGCGAGCGCGAGCAGCGCGAGCGTGCCCGCGCGGCACTGAAGGCGGCCCGCAAGGCCGCCGCGACGGCTGCCGCGACGGCTGCCGCGACGACGACCGCCTCCGCCGCCGAGCCCCCGGTGCCCCGCAAGTCCTCGGTCCCGGCTCCGCTGACCGACGTCATGTCCCGCCGTACGATCGCGCTCGCGATAGCCGGCGTCTTCGTCGCGCTGGTGGCCATCGGCTCGCTGATCGCGTACGTCTTCAGCGGTGACGACCCGGCCGACAAGAAGGACCAGGGCAAGGGCGGCTCCGGCCCGGCCGCTTCCGGCAGCCCCAATCCCGGCGGCTCCGCCAAGAACGGCGAGCCCGGCGCCACCGCCGGCAAGGGCAGCGGCGCAGGCGGCAGCGGCACCGCACAGGGGCAGACGCCCGACACCGGTCAGCAGGGGCAGAGCCAGGGACAGGGACAGAGCCAGGGACAGGGCGCCACGCCCGGCGGTCCCGCAGCCGGCGGACTGCCCGCCGGGTACACGATGGTGACGGACCCCGGATTCCACTTCTCGATGGCGATGCCGCAGGGCTTCCACCAGACCGGCATAGCGGGCGAGAACTCGGGCGCGATATACAGCCGCGACGGCGGCTTCCCGCGCATCCAGGTCGACCACACCGCCAGCCCCGGTGGCGACGCCCGCGCCGCCTGGCTCGCAGCGGTCTCCGGTGTGGCCGGCAGCAGCACGAACTACCGGACCATCCGCATCGACACGGTGGACTACCGCGGCTACCCGACCGTCGCGGACTGGGAGTTCGAGCGGGAGCAGAAGGGCATCAAGGTCCGGGTGCTCAACCGCGGCTTCAGGGTCGACGCGAAGAACGGCTACGCCATCATGATCAGCTGCGCCGCCGACCAGTGGGACGGCGCGGAGTGCACGCAGATGCGCAGCACGGCGTTCCAGACCTTCCAGCCGCTCGCCTGACGAGCCTTCCCAGCCCCGGGACGCGGGCGCCCTGCGCGACGTATCGTGTCAGCGGGGCCACGGAGAGGCGTGACCCGGGCACTCGGGGGAGGCGAAGTGGAGGACTACGCGGGCCGGATCCTGGCCGGCCGCTACCGCCTGCCGCTGCCGCCCTCGGACGCGTACGAACTGGTCGAGACCCGCGCCTTCGACACCCGCAGCGGCCAGGAAGTCCTGGTGCGCCAGGTGCCGTTGCCGGAAGTCGTGGACGCCGAACTGCTCGACGGGGACGGGCCGAGCGTGCCCGCAGGGACTGCGGGGCGGCGCCCGGCCGGGGACCTGCCTGCTGTGCGGCGGGCCATCGCGGCCGCCCAGGCGGCGGCGTCCGTCCCGGACCATCCACGGCTGGACCAGGTCTTCGACGTGTTCGCCGAGGACGGGTCGCTGTGGATCGTGAGCGAGTTGGTGCCGGCCCGTCCGCTGGCGGCGCTGATCGCCGACGAACCGCTCACCCCGTACCGGGCGGCCGAGGTGGCCGCGGACGTGCTGACCGCGCTGCGGGTGCTGCACGCGCACGGCTGGACGCACCGCAACATCACGGTCCGGACCGTGTTGATATGTGATGACGGGCGGGTCGTCCTCACCGGGCTGGCGGCGGGGGCCGCGGAGGACGCCCTGTGCGGGTACGAGCCGGTACCGGCCGAGACCGCCGCCCAGGGCTGGGGCACACCGGCCCCCGCCGTACGCCCGACGCTGCCCGATTCCGGTACGCCCGCTGTCGGTTGGGCCGGCCCGGAAGCCCTGGAGGGCCCGCGTCACCCCGGAGCCGACCCGGCCCCCGCACCGGACGGCCCTGGCCTCGCCGGCCCCGCCCCGCGGCCGGGCGTCGGCTTCGACACCGTTACGCCGGCCCCCGGCCCCGGTACGCCGGCCCCCGGGCCGGAGGGGGGTGCCGAGCACGAGGCGCGGGACATGCGGGACGTGCGGGACGTGCGGTACGCGCCGCTGGTGGCGCCGGGTTACGACACCGGGCCGCGGTACTCCGACCACATCACCCCCGACCGGCCCGAAGAGCGGGCCGAGGACCGGCCCGAGGACCGGCCCGAGCTGCGCGCCGCCGCGCGGGCCGGAGCCATCGCCGCGTACCGGGCGGGGGCGCAGGCCGCGGCCGCCCGGGTCATCGAACAGCGCAAGGCCGGGACCGAACCGGCACCGGAGCGCCGCCCCGAGGGATCGACCCTGCCGCAGGGGTACTCCTACCCGTACGGCGACCCGGAGCCGGATTCCGGCAACGGCGCCTCCTGGCACGGCGCCACCCCGCGCCGCCAGGCCCTGGCCCGGGCCGCGGAGGCGGAGACCGAGCCCCGGTCGCCCGAAGCACCGCCCTCCGGCGCGGAGCCCGCGCGGCCCGTGCTGCCCGCCCCGCTGGCCCTGCCCCAGGGCTACCGCCAGGCCGAAGCCGAGCCCCGGGCCGCCGCCCCGACCCCGGCCCCCGCCCCGGCCCGCCCGGGCCTGCCCGAAAGCCACCCGCAGCCGGGCACCCCCCCGCTCCGGCCCGCCCCGCCCCGGCAGCGGCTGCCCGAGGTCGCACCGGCACCTCAGGCCGGGCCGGTTTCGCAGACCCCGCAGGCCCCGCAGACCCCGCCGGCCGGGCAGGACCGGGGCGGGAGTCGGAGTGGAGGGCCCCGGAGCGGGCTGGGAGCGGAGCGGGCGCGGCAGACGCGGATGGCCGTCGTCGGGGCCGTCACCGAGCGCTGGGCGCCCGAGCAGGCCCGCCCCGCCACCGGACCCTGGCAGCTCGCCGCCCCCGTCGGGCCCGCCACCGACCTGTGGGCGCTGGGCGCGCTCCTCTACCGGGCCGTGCAGGGCCACGCCCCGTACCCCGAGGACAGCGTCGCCGAGCTCGTCGAGATGGTCTGCGCCGAGCCACCCGCCTTCGCGGAGGAGTGCGGTCCGCTGCGCCCCGTCGTGGAGTCGCTGCTGCGCCAGGACCCCACCGAGCGCCCCGACTTCGAGGAACTCCGCGGCTGGCTGCGCTCCCTCGTGCGCTCCGCGCCCGAGCCGGACGCCCGCTACGGGGTCCTTCCCGCGCCGGAGCCGGATCCCGCGCGGCTGCCCGTCGTACGCAGGCGCGGCGACCTGCACGGCCGCCACCGCAGCCCGGAACGCAGCCGGGCGCCGCGCTCCCTCGGCCGGATCCTGCTGCTGGGCGTCCTCGCCCTGCTCACGGGGGCCGTGGCGTACGCGGTGCTCTTCATGCCGAAGTCCGCACCGGACGGCGCCGCCGGTCCGGCCGGGTCCGCCACGCCGGCGCCCGCGCAGCCCTCCGCGGGCCCCACCCGTACCCCCACCGGCACGCCGCAGTCCAAGCCCGCCCCGCAGACGGCCGCACCCGCGCCCGCTCCGCCCGGCTACACCACCCAGCAGGATCCCGAGCACTTCGAGATCGCCGTACCCGCCGGCTGGGAGCGCCGCGGCATGAACGAGGCGGGCCAGGTCCGCTACACGGACGGGGAGTACGTCCTGACGGTGGTCCCCGGCCGGGACAAGGTCGAGGGTTCCCCGGACCCGGCGACGTACCAGAAGGACAAGGAGCCGGAGCTCGCCCCGTACCGCTCATCCACCTGGGCGAGCGGCGGTGACGTCAAGACCACCAAGGTCGGGCAGCAACTGCGGGCCACCGGCCGGTACACGTGGATCGACGGCAACGGCCGCAGCGTCGTCGCCCGCAACTTCGTCGTCGCGCTCGGCGGCAGCTACCACGTCGTCATGGTGACGGGCCCGCAGGACGGCGAGGGCAAGGTCACCGAGGTCTTCGAGAAGGCCACGGGGAGTTACCACGCGGGCGGTTGACGGGGAATCAGTACGGCAATTGCGTCACAGTGCTGCCGGAACCGCGCGTTCGCGGTTCCGGCAGCCCTCCGGGCTCCGTAATCTGGCCCGGAGTGCACAGAGTGGCGGGGTTTCGTGGAACAGCAGACAGGTGCGGGCGCGGTGCTCGCTGGCCGGTACCGGCTCGTGGAGCCCATCGGCAGCGGCGGCATGGGCAAGGTGTGGCGCGCGCATGATGAGCTGCTGCACCGGATTGTGGCCGTCAAGGAACTGACGGCGGGTCTGTACGTGGCCCAGGCCGACCGGGAGGTGCTGCACGCCCGGACGCAGAAGGAGGCCCGGGCCGCGGCCCGGATCCAGCACCCGGCGGTGGTGACCGTCCACGACGTGTTGGAACACGACGACCGGCCGTGGATCGTCATGGAGTACATCGACGGCCCGTCCCTCGCCGAGGCGGCCAAGGCGGCCGGCCGGATCGAGCCGCGCGAGGCGGCCCGGATCGGGCTGCACGTCCTCGGCGCGCTGCGCGCCGCGCACGCGGTGGGCGTACTGCACCGGGATGTGAAGCCGGGCAACGTGCTGCTCGCCAAGGACGGGCGTGTCCTGCTCACCGACTTCGGGATCGCGGCGATCGAGGGCGACTCCTCCATCACCCGCACCGGCGAACTCGTCGGCTCCATCGACTACCTGGCCCCGGAGCGGGTCACGGGCGGCGCCCCCGACCCGGCCTCCGACCTGTGGTCGCTCGGTGCGACGCTCTACACGGCCGTCGAGGCCCGCTCGCCCTTCCGCCGGACCTCGCCCATCTCCAGCCTGCAGGCCGTGGTCAACGACGAGCCGCCGGCCCTGAAGCAGTCCGGGGCGCTCGGCCCGGTCATCACCGCCCTGCTGCACAAGGATCCGGCCGGGCGGCCCTCGGCCCAGGAGGCCGAGCGGATGCTGATCGAGGCGATGGAGGGCCGCGAGCCGAAGGCGGCGCAGGCGTACGTACCCACGCGCGCGGTGAGCCCGGAGGAACTTGCCACCGCGCAGGAGCCCGACACCGACCGGACGGCCGACCGGGCGCGTACGGCCCCGCTTCCGGAGCAGCCCGCCCCGCCTTCGGCGTCGGCCCCCGCGCGCGGGGCCGGCGGCCGGGTCAGGCGGGCCGCGGCCGTCGCGCTGGTGGCGGCGCTGGTCGGCGGCGGAGCCGTCTTCGGCGTGCTGAAGTTCACCGGGGACGCGGACGCGGAGAAGAGCGGCGGCTCCGACAAGAACGCGAGCGCCCCCGACCAGCAGGACGGCGACGGTGACGACGGGCAGGCCGCGGTCGCCCCGCCCGCAGGGTGGAAGGAGGTCACCGACCCGACGGGCTTCGCACTGTTCGTGCCGGACGGCTGGAAGCGCCAGATGGACGGCAACCAGATCGACTACACCGCGGACAACGGCAAGCACTTCATCCGGATCGCCTCCGACCCGACCCCGGACTACGAGAACCCGTACATGCACGTGCTGGACCTGGAAAAGCAGGTGAAGCAGCGGACGGACTACAAGCGGCAGAAGCTGAACCAGAACACCTTCCGGGACAGCACCCGCGCCGCCATCTGGGAGTTCTCCTGGACCGAGAAGGGGACGCAGGCCGGTCCGCGCCGGGCGATCGAGCAGATGTACGTCGCCCCGGACGGCACCGAGTACGCGGTGTACATGTCCGGGCCGGCCGCCGACTGGGCGGTCACGCGCGCGCAGTTCGACACCGTGCTCAGCGGCTGGCAGCCCCCCGTGAAGAAGGGCTGAGGCGCCACCTCGGGACGGACCCGGCTATCCTGCCAGCGATCGCTGGCAGAAATGGCAAAATCCGGTTACCGACGGGTACCCAAAGCGTCGCGGGCGCAATACGCTCACCGCCATGACGGACTCGCAGGCCCCGGCCCCCCTCCGCAGCGCACCGCAGCCCACCAACCCGGTCGCCCCCGCCCCGGCCGGTGCCCGCACCGCCGCCGACGTGGTGACCCCCGACCTGGTCACCCGGCTCACCCGCGGAGTGCTCGGCTCGGGCCGCACCGCCAACCACACCCCCTCCACCGGGGCCAAGCTGGCGGACCTGCCCGAGGCGACCCCCGAGGACGTGGCCGAGGCCTTCGACCGGGCCCGCGCCGCGCAGCCGGCCTGGGCCGCCGTCCCCGTACGCAAGCGGGCCGCCGTCCTGCTCCGCTTCCACGACCTGGTGCTGGCCCGCCAGGCCGAGGTGCTCGACCTGATCCAGCTGGAGACGGGCAAGGCCCGCCTGCACGCCCACGAGGAGGTCCAAGCCGTCGCGGTCGCCGCCCGCCACTACGGCCGCAAGGCCCCCGCGTACCTCCGCCCCAAGGGCCACACCGGCGCCATGCCCACCCTCACCAAGGTCACCGAGCTGCGCCAGCCGCGCGGGGTCGTCGGCCAGATCGCCCCCTGGAACTACCCCCTCGAACTGTCCGTCGGCGATGCGCTGCCCGCCTTCGTCTCCGGCAACGCCGTCGTCATGAAGCCCGACACCGAGACCGCGCTGACCGCGCTGTGGGCCCGTGACCTGCTGATCGAGGCCGGGCTGCCCGCCGAGGTCTTCCAGATCGTGCTCGGCGAGGGCCCGGTCGTCGGCCCCGAGGTCGTCCGGCACGCCGACTACGTCTCCTTCACCGGCTCCACCCGCACGGGGCGCGAGGTGGCCCGGGGCGCGGCCGCCCGCCTGGTCGGGGTCTCGCTCGAACTCGGCGGCAAGAACGCCATGCTCGTCCTGCACGACGCCGACGTGGAGAAGGCCGCCGCCGGCGCCGTCCGTGCCTGCTTCTCCTCCGCGGGCCAGCTCTGCATCTCCATCGAGAGGCTGTACGTCCACGCCTCGATAGCCGACGCCTTCGTCGAGCGCTTCGCCGCCCGGACGAAGGCCATGCGGCTCGGCGCCTCCCTCGCCTACGGCGCGGACATGGGCTCGCTGGTCGGCGAGCGCCAGCTGGAGACCGTGCAGCGGCACGTCGACGAGGCCGTCGCCAAGGGCGCCACCCTGGTCGCGGGCGGCACCGCCCGGCCCGACATCGGCCCGCTGTTCTACGAGCCCACCATCCTCGACGGCGTCGAGGCGCCGATGGCGGTGTGCGGCGAGGAGACCTTCGGTCCGGTCGTCTCGATCTACCGGTTCACCGACGAGGACGAGGCCGTCGCCCAGGCCAACTCCACCGCCTACGGCCTCAACTCCAGCGTGTGGACCAAGGACGCCCGCCGCGGCCACGCCGTCGCCGCCCGCCTGCGCACCGGCACCGTCAACATCAACGAGGGCTACGCCCCCGCCTACGGCAGCGCGCAGGCGCCCATGGGCGGCATGAAGGACTCCGGCCTCGGCCGCCGCCACGGCTCCGAGGGCATCCTCAAGTACACAGAGGCGCAGACCGTCGCCCACCAGCGGCTGCTGCCGATGGCGCCCTCGCTCGGCATGGACGACGAGAAGTACGCGGCGTTCATGACCCGCAGCCTCAGGGTCATGAAGGCTCTTCGCCTGCGCTAGACCCCCACCGCGGCCGCCAAGGAGGCGCGTCAGTGTCAGAGTCGTACGACTACGACGTCATCGTCATCGGTTCGGGCTTCGGAGGGTCTGTCGCCGCGCTGCGGCTGACCGAGAAGGGCTACCGGGTGGGCGTCCTGGAGGCAGGGCGCCGCTTCACCCGCGAGAGCCTGCCGAAGAACAGCTGGGACCTGCGCAACTACCTGTGGGCCCCGGCCCTCGGGCTGTACGGGATCCAGCGGATCCACCTGCTCGGCAAGGTGATGGTGCTCGCGGGCGCCGGGGTGGGCGGCGGCTCGCTCAACTACGCCAACACCCTGTACGTGCCGCCGACCGCGTTCTTCGAGGACCGGCAGTGGGCGTCCATCACCGACTGGCGCGAGGAACTCACCCCGTACTACGACCAGGCCAAGCGGATGCTCGGCGTACGCCTCAACCCGACCATGACCCCCTCCGACGTCCATCTCAAGGCGGCCGCCGACAAGATGGGGGTCGGGGACTCCTTCCACATGGCCCCGGTCGGCGTCTTCTTCGGCGACGGCGCCGACGCCGAGGGCGGCGCCCAGGCCCGGCCCGGCCAGGAGGTGCCCGACCCGTACTTCGGCGGCGCCGGACCCGCCCGCAGGGCCTGCACCGAGTGCGGGGAGTGCATGACCGGCTGCCGGCACGGGGCGAAGAACACCCTGAACGAGAACTACCTCCACCTCGCCGAGCGCGCGGGCGCCGTCATCCACCCCATGACCACGGTCACCGCCCTCGCCGAGCACCCGGACGGCGGCCACCGGGTCCGCACCGTCCCCACCGACGCTCGCCGCAAGGGCCCGGGCAAGGAGCTGCGCGCCCGGTACGTGGTGGTCGCGGCGGGCACGTACGGCACCCAGACCCTGCTGCACACCATGAAGGACAACGGGCTGCTCCCGCGGATCTCGGGCCGGCTCGGCGAGCTGACCCGGACCAATTCCGAGGGGCTGGTCGGCGCGCAGACCGACGACCGCCGCTACCGCAGGCGGCACGGCGGCGACCGGCGGACGCGGGCCGATTTCACCCGGGGCGTCGCGATCACCTCGTCCGTGCACCCGGACGCCGACACCCACATCGAGCCCGTCCGCTACGGCAGGGGCTCCAATGCGATGGGGTTCCTGACCGTCCTGCAGGTGCCGTACCACCCGCGCCGGGTCCGGGCCTGGTTCGCGCGGACCGCGAAGCACCCGGTGCAGCTGATGCGCTCGCTGTCCAACCGGCGCTGGTCGGAGCGGACGATCATCGGCCTGGTCATGCAGTCGCTGGACAACTCCCTCACCACCCACCGCAAGGCGGGGGGCCTGGGGAAGGGTCTGCTCACGGCCCGGCAGGGGCACGGCGCCCCGAACCCCGTGCAGATCGAGGAGGCCACCCGGGCGGCGACCCTGCTCGCCGAGGAGATCAACGGCTTCCCCGGAAGCAACATCGGCGAGCTGATGGGCACCCCGCTGACCGCGCACTTCCTGGGCGGCTGCCCGATCGGCGCCTCGCCCGAGCAGGGCGTCGTGGACCCGTACCACCGGCTCTACGGGCATCCCGGGATCTCGGTGGTGGACGGCTCGGCCGTCTCCGCGAACCTCGGGGTCAACCCGTCGCTGACGATCACGGCGCAGGCGGAGCGGGCGATGGCGTACTGGCCGAACAAGGGTGAAGCGGATCCGCGGCCGCAGCAGGGGGAGCCCTACACGCGCCTCGCGGCGGTGGAACCGGTGCGCCCGGCCGTTCCGAAGGAGGCGTTCGGCGCACTGCGGCTGCCGTTCCTGGCCGTGCCGGAGATTCCGCCGCGGGTACCGCGCTCCCCCTCCGAGCGCGGTACCCGCCGCGACACATAAGTGACAGGTGCTCAACTCTTAAGGTTGTACCGGATTCCGGTTGGCATCACTGTGGTGTCCGTCACACAGTGAACCGCGGGGGTGGCGGGAGAGCCCGGGGGAGCACACGGAACGGCCGGCCCGGGGCGTCCCCTGGGCCGGCCGTCCTTGTGGGGTGACCGGGCTGCTGTCCCCTGCCGTCCGGTCACGCGAGGGAGCGAGGTCCCACGACGCACGTCCCACGGGTCGTACGTCTCATCGCTCCGGCGGAGCCACGCGTGGTGTTGCGCCCCGCGCCTGGCTGACGCGGACATCCACACCAACGAAGGCCCCGGGGGCCGGTCACGGTCCGGACGAGTGACGAACAGGCGTCAGACCCGGCCCCGGCACAGTTCCAGCAGGGTCATCGCGAGCGCGGTGCCGGACTTCCCGAGGGCATCGCTCCAATGCGAGAGCACCTCCATCTCGCGCGAGAGGTGCACCCGGCGTCCGCCGGAGGCGATCCGGGCCTCCTGGATGACCGTCGAGACGGCCATCCGCTCCTGGATCAGGCCGATGATCCGGTCGTCGATCGCGTCGATCCGCTCGCGGGAGTCGGCGATCAGCTGCTCGGGGGTGGTGGTGAGGGTGGTCATGGTCTCTCCTGAAGGGTTGTGCCGACAGGAGCGGGAACGCAGAGCGCCCCGGTCCTGTCGGACCGGGGCGCTGTGGGAAGTCAGTGGCTCAGGCGAGCATCACGAGGACCCATGGCGACCGGACCGGCCGGTGCCATAGGTAAAGAGGAAGCTCAGCTGCTTGCGCACGAACCGGATTATTGCCGCCCGCCCCACTCCGGGCCAACCCGGCCCGGATGCTGAGACGCCCCGGCGGAGCGTGCGACACGGGCGTGGTCCGTGCGCACCCGTCGCACCCTGCGGCGGGTCTCGGAGCCTCGGCGGGGAGGGAGAGGTGGACCGGGGGGCTCATGGTGGTCTGTGACGCCATGAAATGGACGTTAGGGATGTTGAGTTGCGGCCGCGAGGCCGTGTTCTCGATTGTTCTCGGACGCCGGGGAGATGTTCTCGGATGTTCCCTCGTGGTCTTGGGCATGAGCTACCGCGGCGTCCGGGATCCGTGAATGCTGGGGCGTGGAAGTTCCCGACAGAAAGGGCCAGTTCATGGCGCGGCGACTGCGTTTCAACGGTACGGGCTCGGTCGGCGGTGGCTGTCCCGCCGTGCATCAGGATCTGGACAGCGGAGAGATCGTCGTCCAGGGAAGGCCACTCACCGACCCGGAGGACATCAAGCAGCTTCAGCATCTCGGTGAGGGCGAGGTCCCGGTGGTGGTCCCGAGGGAGCTGCTGGTGGACTTCGAGCCCAAGGAGGCGGAGCGGGTTCCGCGCATCATCGACCTCGACGCCTTCGGGAGGCTCTTCGAGAACTTCGAGCACACGGCCTGGCGGTTGGAGACGAGGCGGCGCTTCGCGTCCGACGAGGCTGACGAGACCTATGCGCAGTTCGTGGCCGGTGAGCCCGTGCAGTGGGACTACGACGACGCCTGGTCCCGTACCGTCCGGGGGCAGACGGGCCAGGGCAAGCGCTTCGAGCGGGTGCGGATCGTCGACAACCCGCCGTCAGTGGGGCAGCTCTACCTGCTCGACAACGCCAAGCGGAACTGCGCCGTGGGTGAGGACATCCGCAACCTCTGGCGGGAGGAGGCGGAACGCCTGCGGCTGCCCGCCGAAGACTTCTGGATCTTCGACTCCCGGTTCGTGGCCCTGCTCAACTTCGATGACGCCGACAACCTGATCGACGTGGAGCTGATCACCGAGCCGGCGGCCGTCAACCGTTACGCCCAGGTCCGCGACGCGGCATGGCACTACGCGGTTCGCTACGAGGCATTCGCGGCGGGCCTGGCGACCTAGGCAGTTTCGTTTGGATCACCGGGCGGACCAGAGGAAGATGCCCGCGATGTGGAGCCCGGCCAGGTAGATGGTGGCGGTCTTCTCGTAGCG
>NZ_JBEZBN010000062.1:0-33578 GCF_040647115.1 Streptomyces sp. NPDC044571 | reverse complement strand
CGCACACACGCGGGCCCGGTCACACCCAGAGGGGCCGGCCAAAACCCCCCGCCCCCTCTGCTCCGGGCCCGGTTCTCGGGCCCGCTCCGCCCGCGGGCGGAGCGGGCTCAGCCGAAGACGGGCCCCGTGAACTTCTCGCCCGGCCCCTGCCCGGGCTCGTCCGGGACGAGGGAGGCCTCGCGGAAGGCCAGCTGCAGCGACTTCAGGCCGTCGCGCAGCGGGGCCGCGTGGAAGGAGCTGATCTCGGTGGCACTCGCCGTGACCAGGCCCGCGAGGGCGGTGATCAGCTTGCGGGCCTCGTCGAGGTCCTTGTGCTCGGAGTCCGGCTTGTCCAGGCCCAGGTTGACCGCCGCGGCGCTCAGCAGGTGCACGGCCACCGTGGTGATCACCTCGACGGCGGGCACGTCCGCGATGTCGCGGGTCATGGCGTCGTAGTCGGGGGCCTGGTCGGCCTCGGCGGCGGGGGTGGGGGTCGCGTCAGTCATGCCTCACACGATAAGCCGGTCGGCGCCGGTCGCCGACCGGGCACCGGATGAGCGGACCCGGCGCGGAATGCTATATTGGGCTGACGACCGGCCGGAGACGTATGTCACCGGCCCACAAGTGGAGGCTCCGCTCTCCCACCTGACCGTCCTCCGGGGCGGCGGGTCACCGGTCAGGTGGCATCCATCGTTCCGTACGGACGATGGAAAGCTGCCCGAGTTTGCGCCCCGCGGTTCGCACGCGGCGGTGCTCCGGTTGTATTGGAGCCCCCGCCTGTGCCCGGCGGGGCATTTTTCGTGTTCCGCCGCGGTTGGTCTGACGACAAATGACGTCAGCGGCTGTCTGCCAGGCAGTCGTGTGGTGCTACCGAGGAGGATCCATCAGCACCGAGCCCCGCATCAACGATCGGATTCGTGTCCCTGAGGTGCGACTCGTCGGTCCCAGCGGCGAACAGGTGGGCATCGTCCCGCTTGCGAAGGCGCTTGAGCTCGCGCAGGAGTACGACCTGGACCTGGTCGAGGTCGCGGCGTCTGCACGCCCGCCGGTCTGCAAGCTCATGGACTACGGCAAGTTCAAGTACGAGTCGGCCATGAAGGCCCGTGAGGCGCGCAAGAACCAGGCGCACACGGTCATCAAGGAAATGAAGCTCCGGCCGAAGATCGACCCGCACGACTATGACACCAAGAAGGGTCACGTCGTTCGGTTCCTCAAGCAGGGCGACAAGGTCAAGATCACGATCATGTTCCGTGGTCGCGAGCAGTCCCGGCCGGAACTCGGCTACCGACTGCTGCAGCGTCTGGCTTCGGACGTCGAGGACCTCGGGTTCATCGAGTCGAACCCGAAGCAGGACGGCCGGAACATGATCATGGTCCTCGGTCCGCACAAGAAGAAGACCGAGGCGATGGCCGAAGCCCGCGAGGCGCAGGCCGCCCGCAAGGCCGAGCGCCAGGGTGTCGCCGCCGACGAGGCTCCCGCGAAGGAAGCCGCCGTCGAGGAGGGCACCGAGGTCGCCTCCGCCGAGGACACCGAGGCCGCCTCTCCCGAGGCACCGGCCGAGGCCTGATCCGAGGCCTGATCCGGGCCAGCCTGTCCCGGATCACCGACACAACATGACGCTCCCGCAAGCCGGTCCGACCGGACCGGTGGGAGCGCCACCGACGAGGAGATAACGGCGCTATGCCGAAGAACAAGACGCACAGCGGTACCAAGAAGCGCTTCAAGATCACCGGCTCCGGCAAGGTGCTCCGCGAGCGTGCCGGTAAGCGCCACCTGCTCGAGCACAAGTCGTCCAAGCTGACGCGTCGCCTCACCGGCAACGCCGAGATGGCCCCGGGCGACGCCGCGAAGATCAAGAAGCTTCTCGGCATCTGACGTCTCCGCTCCCTGCCGGGAGCGGGACGCCAAGACCGGGACCCCATCGAATTTCGGGCCGCGTGAACACACCCGCGGCCCCGCTACAAGGAGTTAAAAAGTGGCACGCGTCAAGCGGGCAGTAAACGCCCACAAGAAGCGCCGGGCGATCCTCGAAGCGGCCTCCGGCTACCGCGGTCAGCGTTCGCGCCTGTACCGCAAGGCCAAGGAGCAGGTCACCCACTCGCTGGTCTACAACTTCAACGACCGCAAGAAGCGCAAGGGCGACTTCCGTCAGCTGTGGATCCAGCGCATCAACGCTGCTGCCCGCCAGAACGGCATGACGTACAACCGCCTCATCCAGGGTCTGAAGGCCGCCAACATCGAGGTGGACCGCAAGATCCTCGCGGAGCTGGCCGTCAACGACGCCAACGCGTTCGCCGCGCTCGTCGAGGTCGCGCAGAAGGCGCTTCCGGCCGACGTGAACGCCCCGAAGGCCCCCGCCGCCGCCTAAGCGTCACGCTTCGCGCAGCAAGCCTCCACTGGCTTCAGCCCGGACCCGCAGGCCCTGTGCCTGCGGGTCCGGTGCGTTGACGACCAGGTCGACGGCCGGGCCGCCGACCCGTCGAGGGTCGCGCCGACGCCCCACCCGTCTCCACCGTCCCCACCCCTGTCTCCACCCGCAGTACGTACGGAAGCGAGCCGACCGCCATGGGTACCCCCGCCCCCACCGAGCTGATCTCACCCCGGTCCCCGAGGGTGGCCGCCGCCAGGCGGCTCGCGCGGCGCAACTTCCGCACCAAGGAGCGCCGGTTCATCGCCGAAGGCCCCCAGGCCGTCCGCGAGGCCGTCGAGCACCGCGGAGCCGCGGGCGCGACCCTGATCGAGCTGTTCGCCACGGTCGAGGCCGCCGAGCGCCACACCGGGATCGTCGATGCCGCGCTGGCCGCCGGAGCCCGCGTGCACTATGCCTCCGACGAGGTGCTCGCCGAGGTCTCCCAGACCGTCACCCCGCAGGGGCTGGTCGGCGTCTGCCACTTCCTCGACTCGCCCTTCGAGGAGATCCTGAAGGCGCGGCCCAAGCTCGTCGCCGTCCTCGCCCACGTCCGCGACCCGGGGAACGCCGGCACCGTGCTGCGCTGCGCGGATGCCGCGGGTGCCGACGCGGTCGTCCTGACCGACGCCTCCGTGGACCTGTACAACCCCAAGTCCGTCCGCGCCTCGGTGGGCTCCCTCTTCCACCTGCCCGTCGCCGTGGGCGTGCCCGTGGAGCAGGCCGTCGCGGGCCTGCGGGCCGCCGGCGTACGGATCCTCGCCGCGGACGGGGCCGGCACGGACGACCTTGACGCCGAGCTGGACGCGGGCACCATGGGCGGCCCCTCGGCCTGGGTGTTCGGCAACGAGGCCTGGGGCCTGCCCGAGGAGACGCGGGCGCTCGCCGACGCCGTCGTACGGGTCCCGATCCACGGCAAGGCGGAGAGCCTGAACCTCGCCACGGCCGCCGCAGTGTGCCTGTATGCGTCCGCGCGTGCACAGCGGGCGTCCGGAGGGTGCCGCTCCGTGACCCCCAGCTAGTAATGTGGCGGCGCGGGGGCCCACTGCGCTACTCGGAGATGTGGGGTACTGGGACATGACCGTCGGGACGAACAGCTCGCCAGGGGCCGCGAAGGCGGCCGGGACACCCACCCTGGCGGCCGTGCCCCCGCAGACCGCGGGCCGCGCCGGCCAGGGCGCCGGGCCCGCGGACTTCACCGGCCTCGGGATCGACCCCGACGACCTGCCCGACGGGCTCGTCGTCGCCGACCACACCGGCCGGGTGATCTGCTTCAACTCCGCCGCCGGCCGGATCACCGCCCTGGCCCCGGCCGAGGCGCTCGGCGCCCGGATCGAGCGGGCGCTGCCCCTGGAGGACCTCGACGGCCGCCGCTGGTGGACGCTGACCGACCCGTACGGGGGCCTGGCCACCCGTCGCGGACAGCCCGAGCGGAACCTGCTCCTGCCCGGCGGCCGCGAGGTGCTGGTCTCCGCCCGGTACGTGCGCACCCACCCCACCGGCCCGCTGCGCCGCCTCGTGGTCACCCTGCGGGGCACCGAGGCCCGGCGGCGCACCGAGCGCAGCCACGCGGAGCTGATCGCCACCGTCGCGCACGAGCTGCGCTCGCCGCTCACCTCGGTCAAGGGGTTCACGGCGACCCTGCTGGCCAAGTGGGAGCGGTTCACCGACGACCAGAAGCGCCTGATGCTGGAGACCGTCGACGCGGACGCGAACCGGGTCACCCGGCTGATCGCCGAACTCCTCGACATCTCCCGGATCGACTCCGGGCGCCTCGAAGTGCGCCGCCAGCCCGTGGACATCGCCACCGCCGTGGGCCGCCACGTCCAGGCGCTCACCGCGAACGGCCAGGCCCCCGACCGGTTCCTCGTACGAGTGAGCCGCTCGCTCCCCGATCTGTGGGCCGATCCGGACAAGATCGACCAGATCCTCGGCAACCTCCTCGAAAATGCGGTGCGGCACGGCGAGGGAACGGTCACCATCGACGTATCGCCGACCAGCCTGACGAACGCAGCGGGCAAGACCGAGAAGGGAACCGCCGTCACCGTGACCGATGAGGGCCCCGGGATCCCCGAGGAGTCGATGGGCCGCGTCTTCACCCGCTTCTGGCGGGGCAGCAAGCGCGGCGGCACCGGCCTGGGCCTGTACATCGTCAAGGGCATCGTGGAGGCCCACGGCGGCACCATCACGGTCGGCCGCGGCCCCGGCGGCGGCGCCGAGTTCCGATTTATCCTGCCCGTCGGCGCGCCGGCGTACCTCACGCAGTAACCCTGCGGAGCGTCTCGCCAGGCGGCCCACGGGCTCCTTCACCCCCGGCGACCTTTAGACTCGTCCTTTGGCACCTTTGTGTCCTTGTGCCGATCGAGTCGTACGGGGACCCACCAGCCAGCCATCGGAAGTACGGGAAGAGATGTCGGCACCGAACAAGTCGTACGACCCTGTCGAGGTCGAGGCACTGAAACCGGAAGAGATCGAGCGCATGCGGGACGAGGCGCTCGCCGCCTTCGCGTCCGCCGGCGACCTCGACGCGCTGCGCGAGGCGAAGAGCGCGCACATGGGCGACCGGTCGCCCCTGGCGCTCGCCAACCGCGAGATCGGCGCCCTGCCGCCGCACGCCAAGGCCGAGGCCGGCAAGCGCGTGGGCCAGGCCCGTGGCGCGGTGAACAAGGCCTTCGGGGCCCGCACCGTCGAGCTTGAGCGTGAGCGCGACGAGCGGGTGCTGGTCGAGGAGGCGGTGGACGTCACGCTGCCCTACGACCGCGTCCCGGCCGGCGCCCGGCACCCGCTGACCACGCTGATGGACCGCATCGCGGACATCTTCACGGGCATGGGCTACGAGGTCGCCGAGGGCCCCGAGGTGGAGGCGGAGTGGTTCAACTTCGACGCCCTCAACTTCACGCCCGACCACCCGGCGCGCCAGATGCAGGACACCTTCTTCGTCCAGGGGCCGGCCGGCACCGAGGGCGACGAGTCCGGCGTCGTGCTGCGCACCCACACCTCCCCGGTGCAGGCGCGCTCGCTGCTGGAGCGCAAGCCGCCCGTCTACATCGTCTGCCCGGGCCGCGTGTACCGCACCGACGAGCTCGACGCGACGCACACCCCGGTGTTCCACCAGGTCGAGCTGCTCGCCGTGGACGAGGGCCTGACCATGGCGGACCTGCGCGGCACCATCGACCACATGGTCAAGGAGCTGTTCGGCGAGGAGACCACCACCCGCCTGCGCCCGCACTTCTTCCCCTTCACCGAGCCGTCCGCCGAGATGGACATGCAGTGCTACGTGTGCCGCGGCGCGTCGGTGGGCAACCCCGACCGCCCCTGCCGTACCTGCTCCAGCGAGGGCTGGATCGAGCTGGGCGGCTGCGGCATGGTCAACCCCAAGGTGCTCGTCGCCTGCGGCGTCGACCCCGAGAAGTACAGCGGGTTCGCCTTCGGGTTCGGCATCGAGCGGATGCTGATGTTCCGTCACAACGTTGAAGACATGCGAGACATGGTCGAGGGAGACGTTCGTTTCACCCGGCCGTTCGGGAGTGAGATCTGATGCGCGTCCCGCTTTCCTGGCTGCGGGAGTACGTCGACCTCCCCGCGGGTGAATCCGGTCGCGACGTCGCGGCCAAGCTCGTCGACGCGGGCCTTGAGGTCGAGACCGTCGAGCAGCTCGGCGCCGGGCTCAAGGGCCCGCTCGTCGTCGGTCAGGTGCTGACCATCGAGGAGCTGGAGGGCTTCCGCAAGCCGATCCGCTTCTGCACGGTCGACGTCGGCCGGGCCAACGGCACCGGCGAGCCGCAGGAGATCGTCTGCGGCGCCCGGAACTTCTCCGTGGGCGACAAGGTCGTCGTGGTCCTGCCCGGCGCGGTGCTGCCCGGCGACTTCGCGATCGCCTCGCGCAAGACGTACGGCAAGACCTCGCACGGCATGATCTGCTCCGGCGAGGAGCTCGGCATGGGCGACGACGGCACGCACGGCATCATCGTGCTCCCGCCGGAGCACGAGGTCGGCACCGACGCGATCGAGCTGCTCCAGCTCGTCGACGAGGTCCTCGACATCGACATCACCCCGGACCGCGGCTACTGCATGTCCATGCGCGGCGTGGCCCGCGAGGTGGCGACCGCGTACGGCCTGCCGCTGCGCGACCCGGCACTGCTGGACGTGCCCGCCCCGAACTCGTACGGCTACCTCGTCAAGATCGACGACCCGGCGGGCTGCGACCGCTTCACCGCCCGCACCGTCACCGGTCTCGACCCCGAGGCGCGCTCCCCGATCTGGCTCACCCGCCGCCTGCAGAAGGCCGGCATGCGCCCGATCTCGCTCGCCGTGGACATCACCAACTACGTGATGCTGGAGCTCGGCCAGCCGCTGCACGCGTACGACCGCTCGCGCCTCGACGGCGCCATCGGCGTCCGCCGGGCCGAGCAGGGCGAGAAGTTCACCACCCTCGACGGGGTCAAGCGCACCCTCGACGCCGAGGACCTGGTGATCACCGACAACAGCGGGCCGATCGGTCTCGCCGGTGTCATGGGCGGCGCCAACACCGAGATCGCCGACTCCGTGACCGACCCCGAGACCGGCCAGGTCACGGGCACCACGGACGTGGTCATCGAGGCCGCGCACTTCGACTCCGTGTCGATCTCGCGCACCGCCCGCCGCCTCAAGCTGTCCTCCGAGGCGTCCAAGCGCTTCGAGCGCGGCGTCGACCCGCAGGCCGCCGCCGCGGCCGCGCAGCGGACCGTCGACCTGCTGGTGCTGCTCGCCGGCGGCACCGCCGAGGCCGGCGTCACCGAGCTCACCGCGCCGGGCGCCCCGCGCACCATCGCGATGAGCGCGGACCACCCGGACCGGGTCGCGGGCATGGACTACGGCCGCGAGACCGTCGTCCGCCGCCTCCAGGAGGTCGGCTGCGACGTCTACGGGCAGGACGAGCTCGTCGTCACCGTCCCGTCGTGGCGGCCCGACCTCGCCGAGCCGAACGACCTGGCCGAGGAGGTCATCCGGCTGGAGGGCTACGGCAACCTGCCGTCGACCCTCCCGCAGGTCCCCTCGGGCCGCGGTCTGACCGCCCGGCAGCAGCTGCACCGCCGGGTCGGCCGGGCGCTGGCCGGCGCGGGCTACGTCGAGGCGCTCAGCTACCCGTTCATCGGTGAGGCCGTCTTCGACCAGCTCCAGCTGCCCGCGCACGACGCGGCGCGCCAGGTCGTCAAGCTGGCCAACCCGATCTCCGACGAGGAGCCGGCGCTGCGCACCACGTTGCTGCCGGGCCTGCTGGGCGCGCTGCGCCGCAACGAGAGCCGCGGCAGCCACGACCTGGCCCTCTTCGAGACCGGTTCGGTCTTCCGGGCCGGCGAGCAGCCGGGCGTCGCCGTACGGCTGCCGGTCGACCGGCGTCCCACGGACGAGGAGATCGCCACGCTGAACGCCGCCCTGCCGGCGCAGCCGCGGTACGCCGCGGTCGCCCTGGCCGGTGCGCGCGAGCAGGCCGGCTGGTGGGGCAAGGGCCGCCCGGCCGACTGGGCGGACGCCGTCCAGGCCGCGCGGGCGCTGGCCGTCGAGGCCGGTGCCGAACTGGTGGTCCGCCAGGGCCAGTACGGTCCCTGGCACCCGGGCCGCTGCGCCGAGCTGGTCGTCGTCCTCGACGGGGTGGAGCAGGTCATCGGCCACGCCGGTGAGCTGCACCCGCGGGTGGTCAAGGCGATGGGCCTGCCGGCCCGCACCAGCGCCATGGAGCTCGACCTCGACCGCCTCGCGGCGGCCGGCGGCCGGCCCGTGGAGGCGCCCCGGATCTCCACCTTCCCGGTGGCGACCCAGGACGTCGCGCTGATCGTCGACGCGTCGGTGCCGGCCGCCTCGGTGGAGGCCGCCCTCCGCAAGGGCGCGGGCGAACTCCTCGAATCGCTGCGGCTGTTCGACGTGTTCACCGGCGAGCAGGTCGGCGAGGGCAAGAAGTCCCTGGCGTACGCGCTGCGCTTCCGCGCGTCCGACCGCACGCTGACGGCCGAGGAGTCCACGGCGGCCCGCGACGCGGCCGTGGCGCTGGCCGCTGAGCGTACGGGGGCGGTGCTGCGGGGCGCGTAGCCGCTGCCGCCGACTCGCCGAGGGGCGCCCCCGAACCCCGGGGTGCGCCCCTCACCCGTCCCCGTGCACGGCCCGGGCGCCCCGGTGCTCCGCCCCGGACCCCGCGCCTCAAACGCCGGCGGGGCTGTATTTGGGCCCCGTGTCTGCGGGCGCGGCGCGGCTGCGCCGGGTCTGCGCCCGTCATGCGCCGGCGGTCACGATCCCACCCCGCCGGCGTTTGAAGCGCGGGTCCGTGCAGCGCCCGGGGAACGGTGGAAGGGCGGGTAGGGGACAGCTCCGCGCCCCGGCCGCCCCGGGCGCGCCGGGAAGCGGGGGCGGGGGTGTCCCGGCCCGCCGCCCGTGCAGGCAGGGCACGGGGCGTGCGCCGGGACGGCGGGGTGGCTTCGCCCCGGGGACGGGCTCGGGCGGTCGGCCCCGGCGGGGCCGCTTCGGTGGCCCGGCGGGGCTTCGGGTGGGCGGGCGGCGCACCGGGTCCCGGTGGGAGGACCCGGTGCGCGATCGGCCCGGTTCCGGCGGAGGCCGGCGACCAACCGGGCGCCGACGGAACCGCGGCGCGCCGCCCGCCTGCCATGGAGTGTCGGGCAGACAGCAGAACGGGCGGCGCCTTGCCGGGTCGTCGCACTGTACGAGGGGGAGCCGACGACCCGAGCGGCCTCTTGGCGAGGCCCTTAAGTGAAGCGCCCCGAGCCACCCTCGCGGCAGGGTGCGCATCGCATTTATGCGCGTACTCGGTTCGCACCCCGTGTGAACCGCGCACCCACTAGCCTGGATTGCGACGAGCCCTTGGAGGGGCCCATGCAGCCCAATGCCCTGCTCGACGCCCTCCTCGCCGAGGCGGGCATGTCCCACGCCGGACTCGCCGCACACGTGAACCAGGCGGGCCGGTCCCGCGGACTCGCCCTGCGCTACGAACACACCGCGGTCACCCGGTGGTTGAAGGGGCAGCGGCCCCGCGGCCAGGTGCCCGACCTGATCTGCGAGGTGCTCGGCGGCCGGCTCGGGCGCCCGGTGTCGCTCGACGACGTCGGATTCGGCGTGCCCGGGCAGCCCGCGGGCCCGCACGCCTCCCCGCTCAGCGGTTTCGTCGACCGCGCCGCCGCCCTGTGGCGGTCCGACGACCAGGGCCGCTACCAGCTGCTCAGCACCGAGGCCGTCACCGGCACGCCCGCGGTGATACCCGTATGGGAGTGGGAGAATCCGCCCGAGGACGCCGATGTCTCGCGCGACGGGCCGAACCGGATCGGGCCCGAGCACATCGAGATCCTGCGGGCCGCCCGCGCCCACTACGAGGTCATGTACCGCCGGGCCGGCGGCGTGGCCACCCGGGCCCGGATCGTCCGCTTCCTCGGCAGCGAGACCGCGCCGATGCTGCGCGGGAGTTACTCCGACAGCCTCGGCCGCAAGCTGCACCGGGCCACCGGTTCCCTCGTGGCGGTGGCCGGGATCTGCGCGTACGACTCCGACGCCCACGGGCTCGCCCAGCGCTACTTCCACCAGGCCCTGAGGCTGGCGAAGGCGAGCGGCGACCGCGGGCTCGGCGCGTACGTGATCGCGCTGATCGTCAACCAGTGCCTGCACCTGCGGGAGTACCGGCAGGCGGTCGCCTTCGCGGAGGCCGCGCTGCGCGCCGCGGGCCGGCACACCACCCCGGCCCTGGCCGCCGACCTGTACGCCATGCAGGCCAAGGCCTATGCCCAACTCGGCGACCACACCGCGGCCTTGGCCTGCATCCGGCACGCCGAGGCGGCGGCCGAGCGGATCCGGCCCGGGACGGAGCCCGACGAGACGGGGTACGTGCAGCCCGGGCTGGTCAACGTACAGGTGGCCGAGGCGCTGCTCAGCCTCGGCGACCTCGACGCCGCCCACGAGCAGGCGACCGCGGCCGTCGGCACGCCCGCGCACGACCGGGGCCGGGTCCACCGGCTGGCGATGCTGTGCGAGATCCAGTTGCGCCAGGGCGAGGCGGACCGGGCGGTGGCGGCGGCCGCCGAAATGGCCGAGCGGGCCACGGGGATGGAGTCGCTGCGGCTGCGCGACCGGCTGCGGGCGGTCCGCGAACAGCTGCTGACCAGCGGGTGTTCGGGTGCCCAGGAGACCGCACAGCTCATCGACGGGGCGCTGCGCGTTCCGCTGTGACCGGTGGAGCTGCTGCCATGTTGCCACCAACAGATGCGGAAGGTGGCAGAACCGTGCAGTGGACGAACCTGAGTGAGCAGACCGTGTACAAGAACCGGTGGTTCGACGTGAACCTCGCGGATGTGGAACTCCCCGACGGCCGGCATCTGGACCACTTCGTGATCCGGCTGCGACCGGTCGCCGTCGCCACCGCCGTGAACGAGGCCAACGAGGTGCTGCTGCTGTGGCGCCACCGCTTCATCACGGACAGCTGGGGCTGGGAACTGCCCGCGGGCGTGGTCGAGGACGGGGAGGACATCGAGAGCGCCGCGGCCCGGGAGATGGAGGAGGAGTCGGGCTGGCGGCCCGGCCCGCTGCACCATCTGATGACTGTGGAGCCCGCCAACGGGCTGACCGATGCCCGCCACCACCTCTACTGGGCGGACGGCGCGACGTACACCGGTCATCCGGAGGACGACTTCGAGTCCTCGCGGCGCGAGTGGGTGCCGCTCAAACTCGTGCCGGACATGATCGCGCGCGGGGAGGTTCCGGCCGCCAACATGGCGGCCGGGCTCCTCCTCCTGCACCACCTGCGGCTCGGCTGACCGCGGCCGGGCACGTCAGCCGTGGGGGATTCAGCCGTACGGGTAGAAACCCGAGCCGGTCTTGCGGCCGAGACGGCCCGCGTCGACCATCCGCTGGAGCAGCGGGGGAGCGGCGTACAGCGGCTCCTTGTACTCGGCGTACATCGAATCGGCGATCGAGACGATGGTGTCCAGGCCGATCAGGTCGGACAGCTTGAGCGGGCCCATCGGGTGGGCGCAGCCCAGCTCCATGCCGTTGTCGATGTCCTCGCGGCTCGCGATGCCGGACTCGAACATCCGGATCGCGGACAGCAGGTACGGGACGAGGAGCGCGTTGACGACGAAGCCGGACCGGTCCTGGGCGCGGACGGCGTGCTTGTCCAGCACGTCGCGCACCAGGGCCTCGGCCCGCTTGACCGTCTCCTCGCCCGTGGTCAGCGCGGGAATCAGCTCGACGAGCTTCTGCACCGGGGCCGGGTTGAAGAAGTGGATGCCGATGACCTGGTCCGGGCGCGAAGTCGCGACGGCCAGCTTGACCAGCGGGATCGAGGAGGTGTTCGAGGCGAGGATCGCGTCCGGGCGGGTGACCACCTGGTCGAGGACCTGGAAGATCTCCGTCTTGACCTGCTCGTTCTCGACGACCGCCTCGATGACCAGGTCGCGGTCGGCGAACTCGCCCAGATCGGTGGTGAACGTGAGGCGGGCCAGGGTGGCGTCCCGCTCCTCCTCCGTGATCTTGCCGCGTTCGGCGGCCTTCGTCAGGGAGTTGTGCAGCCTGGTGCGTCCGATCTCCAGGGCCTCGCCTGTGGTCTCGGCGACCTTCACCTCAAGGCCGCTGCGGGCGCACACCTCGGCGATGCCCGCACCCATCTGGCCACAGCCCACTACGCCGACTCGTGTGATGTCGGAAGGGAGGTCAGTCACTTCGTGCCTTTCGCTGCTCATCCGTCGGCGGGTCCCCCGTGGTTGCAGTGGTAACTGCGTTCCGGCGCCCGCCACGCCCCCCGACGTTACCCCCGACCTTGGCCGCGGTGGCGTGCCGGGGCGGGCATGCTGACTCCACGCCAAGCAATGTCACGGAACGGAACGGAGTCGTCACATGACGCACATCGGGCGGCGGATGCTGCTGGCCGGGGCCGCCGGCGCGCTGGCCATCACGGCCGCGGGCCCGGCGGGGGCCGCGCAGCGGGCGGACGGGGCCGGACGGGGGCCGGCTCCGGCTGAGAAGGGCGGGGCCGCGAAGGCCGGTGCCGCCGGGGCGGCCGCAGCCGAGTTCCGGGGCATGTGGATCGCCTCGGTGGAGAACGTCGACTGGCCCTCCGAGCCCGGGCTGAGCGCGGGGGCGCAGCAGAGCGAGCTGCTCGACCTCCTCGACACCGCCGTCGAGCGCCGGCTCAACGCGGTGGTCCTCCAGGTGCGGCCCGCCGCGGACGCGATGTGGCCGGCCGCCCGTGAGCCCTGGTCGCAGTGGCTGACCGGGGAGCAGGGCGTGGATCCCGGCTGGGACCCGCTGGGCACGGCGGTCCGGGAGGCCCGTGCCCGCGGGCTGGAGCTGCACGCCTGGTTCAACCCGTACCGGGTGGCGAACCACACCGATCCCGACCGGCTGAGCGCCTGCCATCCGGCCCGCCGCAACCCCGACTGGACGGTGGCGTACGGCGGGAAGCTCTACTACAACCCCGGGCTGCCCGAGGTGCGCGCCTTCGTGCAGGAGGCCATGCTCGACGCCGTCTCCCGCTACGCGGTGGACGGGGTGCACTGGGACGACTACTTCTACCCGTATCCCGTGGAGGGCGAGGACTTCGATGACGACGACGCCTACGCGCAGCACGGAGGCGACTTCGACTCCCGGGAGGACTGGCGCCGCAACAACACCGACACCCTGGTGCGGGAGATGTCCGCCCGGCTGCGGGCGCTGCGCCCCGGGGTGCGGTTCGGCATCAGCCCCTTCGCCGTCTGGCGCAACCGCGACCGCGACCCCCTCGGCTCGGCCACGCAGGCGGGGGTGGCGACGTACGACGACCTGTACGCGGACACCCGCAAGTGGGTCAAGGAGGGCTGGATCGACTACATCGTGCCGCAGGCGTACTGGCACATCGGCCACCCGACCGCCGATTACGCGAAGATCGTCCCCTGGTGGGCGCAGACCGTCGCGGGCACGGGCGTGGCGCTGTACGTGGGGGAGGCGCTCTACCGGTGCGACGCCGAGAGCTCCACGGAAGCCTGGCGCGATCCGGCGGAGCTGTCACGGCACGTGCGGTTCGCACGCGGGTACGCCGAGGTCCGCGGTCACGTCTACTTCTCGGCGAAGCAGGTGGTCGCGGACCCCAATGGAGCGATGGCCAAGGTCGTTGCCGACCATTACCCGACGCCGGTGCCGCCGCGCTGAGCGGCCCCCGGTCGTGTGTCCTGTGGCGTGGCCCGGAGTGTGTCGTGTGGGCGGGGGCTGCAGTCGGTGTGTGCAGTCAGTGTGCGGGCTCGGACGGGTGCTTGACGACGCAGTCGGGGCCCGGGGACATGACGGCCTCGTGGCCGTCCGAGAAACGGACCCGGTAGGGAGGGGTGCCGTTTTCGCCGAGTACCTGAGTGATCTCGCCGACCTTGTCGTGCTGCCCGACGACCCTGCCGTGCTGCACGAGCTGGTCTCCCTCGGTCGCGCGCATTGCTGACCTCCTCGGAGGCGGTCTGGTTCCGGTGACAGCAGTTTACGGCGATTCGGGCTGATTAAGCCCGCTGGGTGACGGCGATGCAGACGAGCACGGCGCAGGCGGCGGCGGGGGCTGCCGGCGAGAGGTGTTCCCCCAGCAGGGCCACCGACCAGACCAGGGTCAGCAGGGGCTGCGCGAGCTGCAGCTGGCTGGCCCTGGGGGCGCCGATCTCCGCCATGCCCCGGTACCAGACGTAGAGGCCGAGGAAGGTGGAGCCGGCTGCCGCCCAGAGCAGGCCCGCCAGCCCGTGGCCGGTGAGGTGCACCGGCTCGTACGCCAGTCCCAGCGCGGAGCCGGCCAGGCTGAGCGGAAGGCACAGCACCAGGGCCCAGCCGATCACCTGCCAGCCGGGCAGGATGCGGGCCAGGCGTCCGCCCTCGGTGTAGCCGGCCGCGCAGACGAGCAGGGCCGCGAAGAGGTAGCCGTCGCCCGCTGACAGGGCGCCGCCGCTCTGCGCCAGGGTGAAGCCGAGGACGACGGCGGCCCCGGCGAGGGCGGCGGCCCAGAAGCGGCGCGAGGGGCGGGCACCGGTACGCAGCGCGGAGAGCGTGGCGGTCGTGAGCGGAAGCAGGCCGACCACGACGGCGGCGTGCGAGGTCGTGGCGGTGGTGAGCGCGAGGGTGGTGAGCAGCGGGAAGCCCACCACGACCCCGCCGGCGACGACGGCCAGGCCCGCCCAGTGCTCGCGGCCGGGCAGCGGGACCCGCCCGGCGAGCAGGAACCCGCCCGCGATCACGGCCGCGAGCACGCTGCGCACGGCGACGAAGGACCAAGGGCCGAAGCTCTCCAGACCCCAGGCGGTGGAGGGGAAGGTCAGGGAGAAGGCGATCACGCCGAGGGAGGCGAGCGCGGTACCGCTTCCGAGTCGGGCACCGCGGAGCCGGGCGGTTCCCAGCCGGGCGCCGCGGAGCCGGGCGCCACGGGTCGGGGCCGCGGTGGTCCGGGCGGGGCGGACCTCGACCGCTATCGAGGTGGAGCGAGTAGCGCTATTCTGTGCTGTCATGTACGAGAGTAGCAGCGTGGCGGAACTGGCAGAGAGGCTGCGGTCGGAGCTCGACCGCTACTCGGTGGGTGGAAAGCTCCCGTCGAGCCGGGCCCTCGTCGAGCGCTACCGGGTCAGCCCCGTCACCGTCTCCCGTGCCCTCGCGCGGCTCGCCGCCGAGGGGCTCGTCGTCACCCGGCCCGGCGCCGGGGTGTTCCGGGCGGCGCCGCGCACGGCCGAGCACGCCCCCGGCGACACCTCCTGGCAGGAGGTCGCCCTCAGCGCCGAAGGCGGGGGCGAGGTGATACCGCGCGCCGTGGACGCCTCCGGGGTGCTGAACTCCCTGGCCGCACCGCCGCCCGGGGTGATCGAGCTCAACGGCGGCTACCTTCATCCGTCGCTCCAGCCCGAGCGGGCCATGGCCGCCGCGCTCGCCCGCGCCGGCCGGCGCCCCGGAGCGTGGGGCCGGCCGCCCCTGGAGGGGCTGCCCGAGCTGCGCGCCTGGTTCGCCCGCGAGATCGGCGGCCCGGTGGGCACCCTCACCGCCGCCGACGTCCTGGTCACCGCGGGCGGGCAGAGCGCGCTGACCACTGCCCTGCGGGCGCTGGCCCCGCCGGGGGCGCCCGTGCTCGTCGAATCCCCGACCTACCCCGGCCTGCTGGCCATCGCCCGCGCCTCCGGATGCCGGCCGGTGCCCGTACCCATGGACGCCGAGGGGGTCCGGCCGGAGCTGCTGGCCGCCGCGTTCGAGGCCACGGGCGCGCGGGTCTTCGTATGCCAGCCGCTCTTCCAGAACCCGACCGGAGCGGTGCTGGCCCCGGCGCGGCGCTCCGAGATCCTGCGGATCGCACGGGCCGCCGGCGCCTTCGTCGTCGAGGACGACTACGCCCGCTCCCTGGCCCACGAGGACTCCGGGCCGCTGCCGGCCACCCTCGCCGCCGAGGAGGCCGACGGGGTCGTCGTCCACGTCCGCTCCCTCACCAAGGTCACCTCGGCCAGCCTGCGCGTGGGCGCGCTCGCCGCGCGCGGGCCGGTGCTGGAGCGGCTGCGCGCCATCCAGGTCGTCGACAGCTTCTTCGTCCCCCGGCCCCTGCAGGAAGCCGCCCTGGAGCTGGTCGGGGCGCCCGCCTGGCCCCGCCACCTGCGGGCCGTCGCCTCCGCGCTGCGCCACCGGCGGGACGTGCTCGCGGGCGCACTGCGGCGGGAGCTGCCCGAGCTGGAACTGCCCCATCTGCCCTCGGGCGGGTACCAGTTGTGGGTACGCGTGGCCGCGGGGGGCGACGACGCGGCCTTCGCGGCGGCGGCCCTGCGCGCCGGCGTCGCGGTCGCGCCGGGCCGCCCGTACTTCTGCGCGGAGCCGCCGGGTGCCTACGCCCGGCTCAGCTTCGCCGGGGTCTCGGGCACGGCGGAGCTGCACGAGGCGGTCCAGCGGCTGCGCGACGGACTCGCCGACGCCGCCGGTGCGCGCGGCAGCGCCCGCGGGGACGCCTCGGGCCGTACCTTCGGCCTTGCCCCTGGCCATGCCCTCGGTCCAGACGCTTGACCGCATGCGGCCCGCGGCTCACCATCGCCGCATGAATGTTCGGGTTTCGCTGGTGGCCGCAGCCCGTGGCTGCTCGCTGCTCGCCGAGCGCTTCGACGACGACCGCCCGCTCGACGTGGCCGGCTGGCGCGCGGTCGAGTCCGCCGCCCACGGGCTCGTCCCCCTCGGCGCCGCCGAGCTGCGCTACTGCTCGCCGACCCCGCGCAGCCGGGCCACGGGCCAGGCCCTCGGCTACGCCCCGCTCGCGCAGCCCGCGCTGCGCGAGTGCGACATGGGCCGCTGGCGGGGGCTGACGCTCGCCGAGGTGGCGGAGCGCGAACCCGGGGCCGTGGACCTCTGGCTCAGCGACCCCCTGGCCGCCCCGCACGGCGGGGAGTCCCTGCTCGCCTTCATCTCCCGCATCGGCGGCTGGCTGGACAGCCGGCCCGCGGACGACGGCGGGGCCATCGTGGCGGTGGCCGAGCCGTCGGTGCTGCGGGCCGCCCTGGTGTACGCGCTGAGGGCGGCCCCGCTGACGTACTGGAGCGTGGACGTCCGACCGCTGTCCACGGTCACCCTGACCGGCTGGTCGGGCCGCTGGCACCTGTCGCTGCCGACCCCCGCGTAGGTGCGCCGGTCGGCCCGTCAATTCGGTGGAGGCGGGGCCGGTCCCCGGCCTAGCCTGCGGGCATGACCGACCCACGGATCACCACGCTCGCCGAGCGCCCCGAACTGGTCGACCGGCTGTGGGACATGCAGGACTCCTGGCCGGAGTTCTCCCGCCACGACCCGGTCGGCTGGCTCCTGTATCCGCGGATGGTGACGGAGTTGGCGCCGTACGTCCTGGTCGCGACGGACGGCGACGAGGTGATCGGCCGCGGGTTCAGCGTGCCCTTCGCGCAGCACACCAAGGGCCGCGACGGGGTGCTGCCCCCGCGGGGCTGGGACCAGGTCCTCCTGTGGGCCTTCTCCGACCTGCGGCGCGGGATCGCCCCGGACACCGTCAGCGCCATCGAGATCAGCATCGCCGCCGGCCGGCAGGGCGAGGTCCTGTCGGGGCGGATGCTGTCCGTGATGCGGGAGAACGCCCGCGCCCGCGGCTTCACCGAGGTGGTCGCCCCGGTGCGCCCGAGCGGCAAGCCGGCCGAGCCGGACACCCCGATCCGGGAGTACGCGTACCGCACCCGCGAGGACGGCCTGCCGTACGACCCGTGGCTGCGCGTCCACGTCCGCGCGGGCGGGGTCATCGACTCGATCGCGCCCTTCTCGATGACGATCACCGGCACCCTCCCGGAGTGGCGCGCGTGGACGGGCCTCCCCTTCGACACCCCGGGCCCGGTCCGGGCCCCGGGCGCCCTGACCCCGGTCCGCTGCGAACCGGAGCAGGGCTACGCGGTCTACGTGGAACCGAACGTCTGGGTGCGCCACCGGCTGTGACGGGTGGTCGGGCGGTCGGGCGGTCGGGCGGTCGGGCGGGGTGGCGGCCCGCCACGGGACCTACGAGCCCTTGTAGGAACCGATCGGAGTCGCCGTCCCGCAGGACGAGGAGGTCAGCTTCTTCACCGACGAGATCTTGTCGTGGAGGCCGAACCAGTCACCCAGCTTCGAGACGGAATACCCCGGCCGTACGCAGTACTTGGCTCCTCCGTAGTACGCGTCGACGTACACGTACCAGGAGACGCTGTTGCGGTTCCACAGCGAGTCGAACCGGTCGTTGTCCCCACCGAGGGCCGGCGCGGAGGCCGTGTAGGCGGTGAAGATGCCGGCGTAGTTGTCGTCGGACCACGCGCACAGGCGGTTGTCGCCGCACTGGGCGGGACTCGCCTGTGCGGGATCCTGGGCCGTGGCGAAGGCGATCGCCGCGGCGCCCAGGAGCACCGCCGTACGCTCCAGGGCGCGGCGCGGGCGGGACTTCGTACTCGGTGACCTCGTCGCAGCAGTCATGCCGTACTCCTCTTCTTCTTGCCTCGTGCACGGCCGTCTTCCGCGGCCCGTGCCATCAGGAATGCTGGCGCCGGCCGGGCGCCCGCGGCCATGGCCTTAAGCCGTGGCTTAAGAGGTGGCTCAAGAGGTGGGGGCGCCCAGCAGTTCCCGGCCCAGGGCGGTCGTGACGTGCAGCACGGATCCCCCTCGGCGGCTGGTGGTGATGAGGCCGGCGCCGCGCAGCGCCTTCGCGTGCTGGCTGGCCGCCGCCGGGGTGACGCCGAGCCGGCGGGCGAGTTCGGTGGTGCCGACGCCTTCCGCGACGACGCGCAGTGCGGCGGCCCGCGTGCGCCCCAGGAGAGTGCCCAGGGGATCGTCGTCGGGAAGGCCGGGGCCGGGCCACAATGCGGAGCCCGCCTCGGGGCCGGTCACGGCCGGTACGGTCAGCCGGGGCACCGCCTCGTCGTCGTACGGGTCGTACAGCAGGCTGAGCTCGCGCCAGGAGAACACGGTCGGCGCCAGGACGAGCCCTCGCCCGCCCAGGTGGACCTCGACCGGACGGGGATACTGCACCTCCAGCACGGGTGCGCGCCAGCGCACCAGCGGCGGACACAGCGAGGCGAGCAGGCCCTCGACGCCTCCGTCGAGGAAGGTCCGGGCGTGCTGCGCGCGCACCGCGTCGAGGCGTGACCGGCAGGCGGACCAGTACGGCGCGACGGTCGCCCGGTGGCAGGCCGCCAGGGCCGCCGCCAGCTGCCGCCGTGCCCCGCCGTCCCCCTCGGCGAGGCTCCGCGCCCAGGCCGTGTGGGCCGGGTCGAAGGCGACGGCCTCCACCTCGCGGCGTACGCGTGCCCGCGGCGCCCGCAGCAGCCCATCGACGGCGTGGTCGATGTCGGGCGAGTCACCGGCCAGCGCCAGCAGGTCGAGCCCGGGCCCACGGGCGGGGAGCAGTGCGGTGAGCGGCCCCGCGTCCTGGGCCAGGCGCCCGGTCACCTCCCCGCGCCACCGGTGGAACGGCACGGCACCGGAGCGCCTGCCCAGCATCTCCAGGCTGTAGTACGTCTCCGCCGCGGCCCCGATCGTGCCGGCCACCCGGGTGCGGGCGAGGTCCTCCGCGGTGAAGTGGATGCGCAACACCACTGACCCCCGTCACGGTGCGGCGGCGCGGGCGGACTCGGCGCCGCGCGGCAGCCGCTCTCACGGGCACAGCTCCATGCTCGGATGCCGCCGCCGGGCCTACAACGCCCTTTCAGGCCCTTTTGCGAGCGCGCACGCCCGCCGCTCCGTACCGCTACGGCTCGGAGACGGTCAGGCGCCTCAACCAGGCTCTGCCATGTCACCCGTTCACGCTCGCCAGGGGCGCCGTGGCGTTGCAATGGCAGACTTCGGAGGTGAATTTCGATCTCTATCCCGAGCTGGCCGCTGCGGGCAGTCTTGCCGCCGCGCTGGAACAACGGGCGTCCGACCTTGGTGTCGATCTCGCGGTGGTCCGGGCGACTCGGGGGCACTCGTTTCGGCGGCCATCGCTGCGGCGGTCCCCGAGCGCCAGCCGCTGTCCGTTTACATCGGGACCGAGAGCCGCTGGTTCGGTCTCTCCGGCTGGAGCCAGGGGGTCGAACTCATCACCGGATCCACGCCCGATCTGGGGGATGTCGTCAGAGTCGGCGTGGCGTGGGGCCGGCGAGGCCGCCACGGCCGAAGAGGCTGTCGCCCTGGCGGTGACCCGCCTCCCCGCCGGACTCGGCCCGGCCGTCACGGGCACCGCCAGACGAAGTGAGTGACGCGAGGCGGGAGGTCGGCGGTCGGGTCAGGGCGCCCAGGCTCTGCCCAGTGAAGCCGGCGCCGGCGTGGTCCGGGGTGCTCGCCTACGGACTTGGCGAATACGTTCGAGGGGTCGGCGAACACGTCCGCGGGGTCGAGGCCGGGGATGCTCTCGGGCCCGGTGCTGCCGCCGTTCAGGAAGGCCCGTCGGTACGCGACGTACGACATGTCGGACGGGCCGAGTTCGTGTTCGTACATGGAGTGGAGCACCCAGGCGGCGTCGGGCAGCGCCGGGGGCATGAATCCGGTGAGCCCGTCGTCTTCGGCCAGTTCCCGTAGCCAGTCGGTCTCCCCGGACGCGGCAAGCGGCCGGCGGGCGGTCGCCAGGGCGGCGGAGGTCTCGTACATCCGCTCAGGATCCCACCCGGCGCCGGAGCCCCGCCCAGCAGCGCCTCGCCCACCTGCGCGATGGAGGTGATCGGCGGCAAGTGGAAGGTGCTGATCCTCTGGGCGCTCCACGAGCATCCCTACCGCCGCTTCGGCGAGCTGCGCCGACTGCTTCCGGGGATCACCGAGAAGGTGCTGGCCTCTCACCTGCGGGAGCTGGAAGCGGACGGCGTCGTGCACCGCGTCGCCTACGACGAGGTGCCTCCCCGCGTCGAGTACTCGCTGACCGAGGACGGCGTGCGCCTCAACGAGGCACTCCAGCCGCTGGCCGCCTGGGGCCGCGAGCGACCGACCGCTCGGCGGCTGGAGGAGAAGGCGGACCAAGGCCTGGTGTGAACGTGCTGGGCGCAGCCGCTGGGCCGCCCGGTCCCCGCCCGGCCCTACAGTTGAGCGCCAGGTCAGCGGCCTGGGACCGTCTCGTCGGAGGGGTGCGGCATGGGGGAGACCGGGGCGTCCGGTGCAGTGGCGGAGGGGCTGGAGGAGTACCGGGGGGAGCTGACCGGGTACTGCTACCGGATGTTGGGGTCGTACGCCGAGGCCGAGGACGCCGTGCAGGAGGCGCTGGTGCGGGCGTGGCGGAACATCGACCGCTTCGAGGGCCGGTCAGCGCTGCGAACGTGGGTCTACCGCATCGCCACCAACGTGTGTCTGGACACCCTCGCATCGGGCAAGCGGCGGGCGCTGCCGATGGACCTGTCCGGCCCGAGCGGGGGCGGCACCCCGCCTGCGCCCCCGCAGGACTCCGTCCTGTGGGTGGAACCCTGCCCCGGTGGCGATCCGGAGGCGGCCGCGGCGACGGGCGAGTCGGTCCGGTTGGCGTTCGTCGCCGCGCTGCAGCACCTGCCGCCCAGGCAGCGGGCCACGCTGATCCTGCGGGACGTCCTGGGTTTCTCGGCTCGCGAGGTCGCCGACCTGCACAGCTCCACCGTCGCCTCGGCCAACAGCTCCCTGCAGCGGGCCCGGGCCACGCTGGCCGACCGCCGCCACGCGCCGGACGGGCCGGCCGCCCGGCCTTGTGACGACAGCGTCCGCCGGGTGCTGGCCGAGCGGTATGCCGCGGCCTTCTCCCGCTACGACGTGGAGGAGCTGAACATGCTCCTCCACGTCGACGCCACGTTGTGCCTGCCCCCGTACGCGAAGTGGATGCGCGGTGTCCCCGACATCCATGCGTGGCTCACCGGCCCCGCGATCGGGTGCCGCGGCTCGCGTCTGGTGCCGACCGTGGCGAACGGCTCCCCCGCGTTCGGTCAGTACCGCCCCCAGGTGGACGGCACCGGCTACGTGCCCTGGGCCCTCCAAGTCGTCGAGTTCCGCGCCGACCGGATCAGCGGCATCACGGCCTACCGCGACACCGACCGCCTCTTCCCGCTCTTCGGGCTGCCGGACCGCTTGGGCGAGGTGCAGCCCGAGTCGGCGCTTGAGCCCGAGCACTCGGCGGCGCCCTCGGCGAGGGTGTGAGCGACGCGGAGCCGGGGCGGGAACGGCCGTCGACCGGTGGTCAGCGATCCGCCGGGACGGAGGCCAGGCGGGTCGTCACCGCCGTCAGCCACAGCAGGCCAAGGCCCGCTCCGGCCGTGAAGGCCAGGACGGAGGCGGCGGAGGCCGCGAAGCCGGCGAGGACGGCGACCGGGACGAGACGCGAGGCCACGGCCCACCTGCGGTGGCCCCGGGCGGCGAGCGGGCCGGCGAACACGAGGAAGGCGGCACACAGAGCGAGGTAGCCGACCGTTCCGGCGGCCATGTGGACGGCGCCGTGGCCGCTCATCACGGTCGCGTCGGGCGCTCCGGCGGGAAAGCCCGCTCCGGCGTCGGCCGGGAAGGCCGCCGCGGCCCAGAACGAAGCACCGAAGACACCGACCAGGACCGGAGCCCAGGTGCCGGCCGGGTTCCCGCCCAGCACCCGGCGCAGACCGACCGCACCCATGACCAGCAGGGTGCCGGCGAGCAGGAAGTTCACCGTCTGAACCCAGCCCGCCTCGCCGAGCGCAAGCTGGCTGAGCGCGTTCCGGCTGAAATCGAAGCCGTCACGGGCGACGCCCTGCGCGACACCGACCGCGAGGAACAGCGGCCCGGCCGCGATGCCACCGGCCAGCCAGGGGCGTACCGGCGCGCGGGACGCGGGCGCCACCGGAGCGGGAGCGACAGGACGGGATGAACTGAGCACGGGGTTCATGGAACGAGCCTTCCTCATGTGGTGTGGTCGCTCGTCCGACCGACCGAGACCGGCAAAGTCATCGCTCCGAACCATGTGCGCTGGATCACAGCCCCCGGCGTACTCCCGCACCGGGCTCGGTCATGGCCGGGCCCCGATGCATTACTGCACAGCCTTTGCATAAAAGTGCAGCGGTACGTATAGTCATGCCATCGAGGAGGAGGGTCCGATGGTGGTTCGTGTAGCGGTGGCCGGAGCGAGCGGGTATGCGGGCGGCGAGGTGCTGCGCCTGCTGCTCTCGCACCCCGAGGTGGAGATCGGCGCGCTGACCGGGAACTCCAACGCCGGACAGCTCCTCGGCTCGCTGCAGCCGCATCTCGTCCCGCTCGCGGGCCGGACCCTGGAGGCGACCACGCCCGAGGTGCTTGCGGGGCACGACGTCGTGTTCCTGGCGCTGCCGCACGGGCAGTCCGCCGCCGTCGCCGCCCAGCTCGGCGACGAGGTCCTCGTCGTCGACATGGGCGCCGACCACCGGCTGAAGGACTCCGCCGACTGGGACCGCTTCTACGGCGCCCCGCACGCCGGCACCTGGCCCTACGGACTCCCCGAGCTGCCCGGCGCCCGCGCCGCGCTGGAGGGGACCAAGCGCATCGCCGTCCCCGGCTGCTTCCCCACCGCCGTCTCGCTCGCGCTGTACCCGGCCTACGCCGCGCAGCTCGCCGAGCCGGAGGCCGTGATCGTCGCCGCCACGGGCACCTCCGGCGCCGGAAAGGCCCTCAAGCCGCACCTGCTCGGCTCCGAGGTCATGGGCTCGGTGAGCCCCTACGGGGTGGGCGGCGGCCACCGGCACACCCCCGAGATGGTGCAGAACCTCTCCCCGCTCGCCGGACAGCGGGTCAGCGTCTCCTTCACGCCGACCCTCGTGCCCATGTCCCGCGGCATCCTCGCCACCTGCTCCGCCACGGCCCGTCCGGGCACCACCGCCGAGGCGGTCCGGGCGGCGTACGAGAAGGCGTACGCGGACGAGCCCTTCGTCCACCTCCTCCCGGAGGGCCAGTGGCCGGCCACTGCCTCCGTCCAGGGTTCCAACGCCGTTCAGATCCAGGTCGCGTACGACGAGTCCGCGCAGCGGATCATCGCGATCAGCGCCATCGACAACCTCACCAAGGGCACCGCCGGCGGCGCGGTGCAGAGCATGAACCTCGCCCTGGGGCTCCCGGAGAGCCTGGGTCTTTCCACGATCGGAGTCGCACCGTGAGCGTCACGGCAGCACAGGGATTCACGGCCGCGGGCATCGCGGCCGGGATCAAGGAGAACGGCAACCCGGACCTGGCCCTGGTGGTCAACAACGGGCCGCGGCTGGCAGCCGCGGGCGTCTTCACCTCCAACCGCGTCAAGGCCGCGCCCGTGCTCTGGTCCCAGCAGGTCCTGCGCGGCGGCACCGTCAGCGCGGTCGTCCTGAACTCCGGCGGCGCCAACGCCTGCACCGGGCCCAAGGGCTTCCAGGACACCCACGCCACCGCCGAGAAGGTGGCAGAGGTCTTGGGCGGCGAGCACAACGCGGGCGAGGTCGCCGTCGCCTCCACCGGCCTGATCGGCGTCCTGCTCCCCATGGACAAGCTGCTGCCGGGCATCGGGACCGCGGCCGCCGCGCTCACCGCCGACGGCGGCGAGGCCGCCGCGATCGCGATCAAGACCACCGACACCGTGCACAAGACGGCCGCCGTGACGCGGGACGGCTGGACGGTCGGCGGCATGGCCAAGGGCGCGGGCATGCTCGCGCCGGGCCTGGCCACCATGCTCGTCGTGCTCACCACCGACGCCGACCTGGACCACGCCACCCTCGACCGGGCGCTGCGCGCCGCGACCCGCACCACCTTCGACCGCGTCGACTCCGACGGCTGCATGTCCACCAACGACACGGTGCTGCTGCTCGCCTCCGGCGCCTCCGGCCAAGCGCCGGCGTACGAGGTCTTCGCCGAGGCCGTGCGGACCGTCTGCGACGACCTGGCCCGCCAGCTGATCGGCGACGCCGAGGGCGCCAGCAAGGACATCCGGATCGAGGTCATCGGCGCGGCCAGCGAGGAGGACGCCGTCGAGGTCGGCCGCTCCATCGCCCGCAACAACCTGCTCAAGTGCGCCATCCACGGCGAGGACCCGAACTGGGGCCGGGTGCTCTCCGCGATCGGCACCACCAAGGCCGCCTTCGACCCGGACCGCCTCAACGTCGCCATCAACGGGGTCTGGGTCTGCAAGAACGGCAGCGTCGGCGAGGACCGCGACCTGGTCTCGATGAAGGACCGCGAGGTCCGCATCACCGCCGACCTGGCCACCGGCGGCGAATCCGCCGTCATCTGGGCCAACGACCTCACCGCCGAGTATGTCCACGAGAACAGCGCCTACTCCTCATGAGCAACGACAAGGCCGGCCAGCCCGGCGCCGGAACCGCGCGCAAGCACACCGCCCTGCCCAAGGCGCAGATCCTCATCGAGGCCCTGCCCTGGCTCACCCGGCACAACGGCAAGATCGTCGTCATCAAGTTCGGCGGCAACGCCATGATCGACGAGGACCTCAAGGCCGCCTTCGCCCAGGACGTGGTCTTCCTGCGCCAGGCCGGCCTGCGGCCCGTCGTGGTGCACGGCGGCGGCCCCCAGATCAACGCCCAGCTCGACAAGCAGGGCCTGGTCAGCGAGTTCAAGGCGGGCCTGCGCGTCACCACTCCGGAGGCCATGGACGTCGTACGGATGGTCCTGGCGGGCCAGGTCCAGCGCGAGCTGGTCGGCCTGCTCAACCAGCACGGGCCCCTGGCCGTCGGCATGACCGGCGAGGACGCCCACACCATCACCGCCACCCGGCACACCCCGGAGATCGACGGCGAGCTCGTCGACATCGGGCGGGTCGGCGAGATCACCGCCATCGACACCGGCGCGATCGAGGCACTGCTCGCAGACGGCCGGATCCCGGTCATCTCCTCCATCGCGCGCAGCGCCGACGACCATCACGTCTACAACGTCAACGCCGACACGGCGGCCGCGGCCCTCGCCGCCGCCCTCGGCGCCGAGACGCTGATGGTCCTCACCGACGTGGAGGGCCTGTACGCGGACTGGCCGCTCAGCGACGAGGTCATCAGCCGCCTCACGGTGAGCGAGCTGGAGAAGCTGCTGCCCGAGCTGTCCAGCGGGATGGTGCCCAAGATGGAGGGCTGCCTGCACGCCGTCCGCGGCGGGGTGAGCACGGCCCGGGTGATCGACGGGCGGGTTCCGCACTCGATCCTGCTGGAGATCTTCACCGACGAAGGAATCGGCACGATGGTCGTGCCGGACGCACAGGGAGGGGACGGCGAGTGACCGGCAACCAGGAGTACGCGGCCCGCTGGCAGGGCGCGCTGACCGACAACTACGGCACGCCCGCGCTGGCCCTCGTACGCGGCGAAGGCGCCCAGGTGTGGGACGCCGACGGCAAGCAGTACACCGACTTCGTCGGCGGGATCGCCGTCAACGCCCTCGGCCACGCCCACCCCGCGATCGTCGCGGCGGTGACCGGGCAGATCACCACCCTCGGCCACGTCTCCAACCTCTACGCCTCCGAGCCGGTCATCGCGCTCGGCGAACGGCTGCTCCAGCTGTTCGGGCGCCCCGGCCGGATTTTCTTCTGCAACTCCGGCGCGGAGGCCGTCGAGGCCGCCTTCAAGATCGGCCGGCTGACCGGGCGGACCCACATGGTCGCCACCGACGGCGGCTTCCACGGGCGGACCATGGGCGCCCTCGCCCTCACCGGCCAGCCCAAGAAGCAGGACCCGTTCCGGCCGCTGCCCGGCGATGTCACGCACGTCCCGTACGGTGACGTCGAGGCCCTGCGGGCCGCCGTCACCGAGGAGACCGCGCTCGTCGTCATCGAGCCGATCCAGGGCGAGAACGGCGTCGTCGTACCGCCCGCCGGGTACCTGACGGCCGCCCGCGAGATCGCCCGGGCCACCGGCACCCTGCTCGTCCTCGACGAGGTGCAGACCGGCATCGGCCGGTGCGGCCACTGGTTCGAGCACCAGGCCCACGAGGGCGTCGAGCCCGATCTCGTCACCCTTGCAAAGGGTCTGGGCGGCGGTCTGCCGATCGGTGCCGTGGCCGCCTTCGGACCGGCCGCGCAGCTCCTGCAGCCCGGCCAGCACGGCACCACCTTCGGCGGCAACCCGATCGCCTGCGCCGCCGGCCTTGCGGTGATCGACACCATCGCCGCCGAGGGACTGCTCGACCAGGTCAAGGCCCGCGGGGAGCGGCTGCGCTCGGGAATCGAGGGCGCAGGCCACCCGCTCGTCTCCCATGTCCGTGGAGAGGGCCTCCTCCTGGGTATCGTGCTGACCAAGCCGCTCGCACCGCAGGTGCAGCAGGCGGCCCAGGATGCCGGATTCCTGGTCAACGCGCCCGCCCCCGACGTCGTACGGCTCATGCCCCCGTACGTCCTGACCGAGGCCGAGGCGGACGCGTTCGTCCAGGCGCTGCCGGGCATCCTCGACGCAGCCGACGGGGACGGACGAACCGGGGAATGAGACGACGATGAGCCATGCGCAGGACAACGACCAGTTGGGGTCCCCCCTGACGGAGTCCGGGGGAGGGCCCTCCGTTCCCCAGACCCGTACCGCCCGCCACCGCCGGATCGTGGACATCCTCAACCGGCAGCCGGTGCGCTCCCAGAGCCAGCTGGCCAAGCTGCTCGCCGACGACGGGCTGAGCGTCACCCAGGCGACGCTCTCCCGCGACCTGGACGAGCTGGGCGCGGTGAAGATCCGCAACACCGGCGGTGAGCTCATCTACGCGGTGCCGAGCGAGGGCGGTTTCCGCACCCCGCAGGCCCCGTTGGGCGAGTCGGCGAAGGAGGAGCGCATGCGGCGCCTCTCCGGGGAACTCCTGATCTCGGCGGAGGCCTCCGCGAACCTGGTCGTGGTGCGCACCCCGCCGGGCGCCGCGCAGTTCCTCGCCTCGGCGATCGACCAGGCCGAACTCCACGCCATTCTCGGCACGATCGCGGGCGACGACACCCTGATGCTGATCAGCCGAGACCCCGCGGGCGGCCAGGCCCTCGCGGACCACCTCCTGCGCCTGGCCCAGAAGGAAGGCTGACTCAGTACCGGGTGACGGCCAGCGGCCCCGCATCCGTGCCGATTGCGATGTGGGGGTGGCGGCGGGGGTTGGCCCAGCGGAGGATGTCGCGCATCGCCCGCTCCGGGACCGAGACGCAACCAGCCGTGGCGCCCTTGCCGTTGACGTGCAGGAAGATGCCCGCGCCGCGGCCGTGCACCGGGCGGTCGTAGTTGAAGCCGATGACCAGCGCGTGCGCGTACTGCTTCTCGTACGCGACCAGGTGCTCCGCCTCGCCCGGCGCGCAGTCCGCGGGCCGGGGCTCCACCCAGCGGTTGTAGCTGCCCGAGGCGTTGTCCTGGCACCACCAGGACTGCTGCGTCGCCCGCCGGTAGGGGTACTCGGTCCCCGCCGGGGCGCGGGTGATGCCGAAGGCGTACGGCAGCTCGTACAGGCCGGTCGGCGTGGTGTTCGTGCCCTGGACGCGGGTCTGGCCCTCCGTCAGGCCGTTCGCGCCGAAGCGGGCTTCAGCGCTGCCCTCCTCGTACCAGCGGCCCGCCCGCAGGTCCCACCACGTCACCCGCCCCGTGGTCGATCCGGGGGCGGGCGCGACGGCCGTGATGAGCTGGCTGCCGCCGCCCGTGTCGGCGAGACGGGCCGGCAGCGGCGGGTACCCGTGGGGGAGCAGGCTGGTGACGATCAGTGAGCCGGTGACGAGAGCGGTACGCAGCACATGTCAGACGGTACGCGGAGGAAGGGGCAGAGGCAGTGCAGGCAGGCCGTCGAGGCTCGTCTCGATGAATTCCTTCTTCGCGCAGTACTGCGCGAACTCCTCGTCGGTCTTGCGGCCGAAGTACTCGGCGTGGAGGGTGCGCTCGCCCTGGTACTCCATCAAGGGGACGGCGTACCCGCAGACGTCGGAGATGCGGCGGGCGTGCACGACGATGATCGCCCGCGCCGAGGGCCCGTCGGCGGCCCCGAACAGGCCGATCAGCTCGCCCCAGCGGGGGTCGTCGCGGAAGACCGCCTCACCCTCGCCGTGGATGCGCACGATGTTCGGCGGTCCGCTGAAGGCGCACCACATGAGGGTGATCCGGCCGTTCTCCCGGACGTGGGCGATGGTCTCGGCGCCGCTGCCGCCGAAGTCGAGGTAGGCGAGGGTCTGCTCGTCGATGACGACGAGGGTGCCCGAGCGGCCTTTGGGGGACAGGTTGACGTGGCCGTCACCGGCGAGCGGGGCGGTCGCGGTGAAGAAGACCGGCTGCGCCTCGATGAACGTGCGCAGGCGGCCGTCTATGCGGTCGTGGAGTTTTCCCATGGACCGATTATCGGCCCGGGGGGCCGGGCGGGGCGGGGCGGGGCGGGATGGTCAGCTCCTGAGGCCCAGTCGGCTGCGGCGCAGCGCCTCCTCGTAGTCGGTGAAGAGGTACGCCGACTGCTTGAGCAGCACGTCCAGTTCCTCCGTGGTGCTCTGCCCCTCGAAGCGGGTGAGCTGCCAGTTCCAGCCGCGGACGCCGGCCTCCGCAAGCTGCCGCAGGGCCGGGTCGGCGTCGACGAGGAGGGCGACCGAGGCGCGGAGCTCGTCGATCCCGCCCCGGGCGCGCAGCAGGCGGAACGCGGCGCGGCGGACGTGGGCGGGCCGTTCGGCCGCGATCAGCGTGCCCAGCCGGGCGGGGTCCAGCCGCCCGGCCACGGGGCGCAGGCCGAGGGAGGCCTCCCGGGCCACCGAGGGCGAGGGGTCCTCCAACAGGGCGAGCAGCAGCTCGTCCTCAAGGCTCGCGTCCAGTTGCCGGATCCCGGCGAGCGCCGCGGCGCGGACGGCGTCGCGGGGGTGGTCCAGCAGGGTGCGCAGCAGCGGCACGTCCGCGCGGCTGCCGTGTTCGGCCAGTCCGGCCACCGCGTACGGGCCCACCCGGGCCGGGTCGGCGACCAGCCCGAGGCAGTGGGGATGAGGGTCGCTGCCGTCCTGGCGCGTCAACCAGCGGGCGCAGGCCCTGACCGTGCCAGAGCGGTCGGCAAGGTAATCCACGGCCTCGGCGGCCCGGTCGGCCCCGCGAAGGGCGGTCACCCCGGCGGCCCGGACCCACGTGCCGCGTGCGCCGAGCAGCGTGTCGACCGCCGCATCGTCCGGCCCATCGGTGGCCAGGGCCCGCAGGGCGGCTTGCGTCCACAGCCGCGCCGTCACCGGGTCCGGCTCATTCGCGGCGCGCCGGGCGAGCTCCTGTACCCCGAACCGCCCCGCGTCGAGGGTGATCCCGACGGCGAACCGCCGGGTCGGCACGTCGTCGCAGCGGCGCAGCCAGGCGAGGACCGGCTCATCCGCGCGCAGGGCGGCCTCGAACCGCTCCCGCGCCCAACCGCCCTGTTCCCGCCCGGACAGGTGCAGCACGAGCGGGGTCAGGCGGACCACAGTGCGCGCGGGATCGGCGGCGAGCGCCTCGCCGAGCACCTGCCGGGCGCGTTCGCGGACCGCGGGGACCCAGTCGGTGCACCGGATCGCGACCAGCGCGAGCGGCGGGCGGGGCGTGTTCAGGGCGGCAGCGCGGATCCGGCCGTCGGGGTGGCACAGCCTGACGGCGGCCGCCCCGCTGCCGAAGGGCTCTCCGTGCGTGGAGGAGTGGATACGCCGGACCTCCTGGTCGAAGGCCGTCCAGGCGGCCGGCGCGGCATGGGAGGGCAGGCCCGCGCCGCGGCGGTCGCCCTGGAGCAGGGCCGCCGCCGCGGCGCGCCCTTCCTCCGCCTGCCGTCGTGTCCCCGCGCTCACATGCCCTCCCCGTACGTCGTCACCGGACGAGCGTAGGCGGCCGTCGGCGGTCCACGCCCGGCATGTTCGCCCTGGTCGGCGGTGGCGGCGACCCTAATTGACGAAACATACGGAGTAGTGCATAGTTATGCCTGTCGTTGAATGCACTGTAAGGAGAAACCCGTGACCGAGCGCGTCGTACTCGCCTACTCGGGCGGCCTGGACACCTCCGTCGCCATCGGCTGGATCGCCGAGGAGACGGGCGCCGAGGTCATCGCCGTTGCCGTGGACGTCGGCCAGGGCGGCGAGGACCTGGACGTCATCCGCAAGCGCGCGCTCGACTGCGGTGCCGTCGAAGCCGAGGTCGCGGACGCCAAGGACGAGTTCGCCAACGAGTACTGCCTCCCGGCGATCAAGGCGAACGCCCTCTACATGGACCGCTACCCGCTGGTCTCGGCGCTCTCCCGGCCGACCATCGTCAAGCACCTGGTCGCCGCCGCCAAGAAGCACGGCGCCACGACCGTCGCCCACGGCTGCACCGGCAAGGGCAACGACCAGGTCCGCTTCGAGGCCGGCATCGTCGCCCTGGCCCCGGACCTCAAGTGCATCGCCCCGGTCCGCGACTACGCCATGACCCGCGACAAGGCCATCGCCTTCTGCGAGGAGAAGAACCTCCCGATCGCGACCACCAAGAAGTCCCCGTACTCCATCGACCAGAACGTCTTCGGCCGGGCCGTGGAGACGGGCTTCCTGGAGGACATCTGGAACGCGCCGATCGAGGACATCTACGAGTACACCTCGAACCCGGCCGTCCCGCGGGAGGCCGACGAGGTCGTCATCTCCTTCAAGGAGGGCGTCCCGGTCGCCATCGACGGCAAGCCCGTCTCCGTGCTCCAGGCGATCCAGCAGCTCAACGAGCGGGCCGGCGCCCAGGGCATCGGCCGGATCGACATGGTCGAGGACCGCCTCGTCGGCATCAAGTCCCGTGAGGTCTACGAGGCCCCGGGCGCGATCGCGCTGATCACCGCCCACCAGGAGCTGGAGAACGTCACCGTCGAGCGCGAGCTGGCCCGCTACAAGCGGCAGGTCGAGCAGCGCTGGGGCGAGATGGTCTACGACGGCCTGTGGTTCTCCCCGCTCAAGCGCGCCCTGGACGGCTTCATCAACGAGGCCAACCAGCACGTCACCGGCGACATCCGGATGACCCTGCACGGCGGCCGCGCCGTCGTCACCGGCCGCAAGTCCGACGAGTCGCTGTACGACTTCAACCTGGCGACCTACGACTCGGGCGACACCTTCGACCAGTCCAAGGCCCAGGGCTTCATCGAGATCTTCGGTCTGTCCGCGAAGATCGCCGCGCGCCGCGACCTCGCCTGAGTCGTCACGCAGTACGCAGACGGCCTCCCCGTTACCTCCGCGCGGGGAGGCCGTCGTACACCCCCACTCTTGAGGAGCAATAGCTGTGAGCAGCAAGAACGGTGACGTCCGGCTCTGGGGCGGCCGGTTCGCCGACGGCCCGGCCGAGGCCCTCGCGAAGCTTTCCGCGTCGGTCCACTTCGACTGGCGCCTCGCGCCGTACGACATCGCCGGCTCCCGCGCCCACGCGCGCGTACTCGCCAAGGCGGGCCTGCTCACGGCCGACGAGCTCGACCGCATGATCGCGGGCCTGGACCGGCTCGAAGCCGATGTGGCCGACGGCTCCTTCACCGGCACCATCGCCGACGAGGACGTCCACACCGCCCTGGAACGGGGCCTGCTGGAGCGGCTCGGCGCCGACCTCGGCGGCAAGCTGCGGGCCGGCCGGTCCCGCAACGACCAGGTGGCCACCCTCTTCCGGATGTACCTGCGCGATCACGCCCGGATCATCGGCGGTCTGATCGCGGACCTCCAGGACGCGCTGGTCGGCCTCGCGGAGACGCACGCCGACGTGGCCATGCCGGGGCGCACCCACCTCCAGCACGCGCAGCCGGTGCTCTTCGCGCACCACGTGCTCGCCCACGTGCAGTCCCTGTCGCGGGACGCGGAGCGGCTGCGCCAGTGGGACACCCGGACGGCGGTGTCCCCGTACGGTTCGGGCGCGCTGGCCGGATCCTCGCTGGGGCTGGATCCGGAGGCGGTCGCGGCGGAGCTGGGCTTCGAGCGGGGCTCGGTCGGCAACTCGATCGACGGCACGGCCTCGCGCGACTTCGTCGCCGAGTTCGCGTTCATCACCGCGATGATCGGGATCAACCTGTCCAGGATCGCGGAGGAGATCATCATCTGGAACACGAAGGAGTTCTCCTTCGTGACCCTGCACGACGCCTTCTCCACCGGCTCGTCGATCATGCCGCAGAAGAAGAACCCGGACATCGCGGAGCTGGCGCGGGGCAAGTCGGGCCGCCTGATCGGCAACCTGACCGGCCTCCTCGCCACCCTCAAGGCCCTGCCGCTCGCCTACAACCGGGACCTCCAGGAGGACAAGGAGCCCGTCTTCGACTCCTGCGACACCCTCGAAGTCCTGCTGCCCGCCTTCACCGGCATGATGGCCACGCTGACCGTCAACCGGGAGCGGATGGAAGAGCTGGCCCCGGCAGGGTTCTCCCTCGCCACGGACATCGCCGAGTGGCTGGTCAAGCAGGGTGTGCCGTTCCGGGTGGCGCACGAGGTGGCCGGCGAGTGCGTCAAGGAGTGCGAGGCGCTCGGCATCGAGCTGGACGAGCTCACCGACGAGCAGTTCGCCAAGATCTCGGAGCACCTGACGCCCGACGTGCGCACGGTCCTCAACGTCCCCGGCGCGCTGGCCTCCCGCAACGGCCGCGGCGGCACCGCCCCGTCGGCGGTCGCGGCCCAGCTCACCGAACTGAAGGCGGACCTGGTGATCCAGCACGCCTGGGCCGCGCACAAGCAGTAGCCCCATGGCACCGCTGCCGTACGGCACCGGCCCGTACGGCGGCCCCCGTACCCCCCGCGGCCTTGCGGCCCGCACGCCCGTAGCCCCAGGGCTCCCCGGGCCCTGTACGTCCGCACGCCGCGGGATGCCCGGAGGGGCGGCGATGGCCGGTCTCGACCTCGGCGGCGGCAAGGCCGTGATCATCGGCGACCCGGACGTCATCAAGACCGAGGAACTGCTGCTCGCCT